>JAEWUL010000263.1 GCA_023459435.1 Bacteroidota bacterium | reverse complement strand
CAAAAGATCTGCCCAATTGCCAACGGCCCCTTTTATTACAAAACTGATATTATCAACTCTTCCATCATCGTTATAATCAAAGTCGATATCGGGAGAAACCATACTTTGAATATACTCTACCGCTCTGACTAAAAGCGTATGTTCCCGTTCTGTACGTTGATTCATCGTATCATTATTTACATACCCGTTTGGGTTTGCCCCAGTATAGGGTAAATAATAACTTCTTGGATAGATATCCTGATAGGAAAGAATCTGATCAGAATCAGGAGCTGGATAGAAATGGGAAACTACATACATCTGCTGATAAGATACATTTTTGATGTAATTGTACATCGAAACCGCATCCACACTAGATGAATCGTTAAATTTTTGATCCACTTCTGAAAAGGTATTTGTAAAAACAGTATCATCGGCAAAACGAATAAAAAGGACAATATTGTGCATCTTACCTTTATTGATATTTCTGGAAGTATTGTTCTCTTTATTCATATGACGCTCCATCTCTTTCCTTTTGGCTACCATTTTTTCGGGTGAGATGTTGATGCCGGGTGTTAAATATAAGTCAGGTTGATCCATTCCGGGAATATAGGTTGTTGGCACTAACTGACCAGATGATATGTCGGCATATACATAAAAACCGGTTTCCACATTTAACATGATCGTAAAATTTTTCTCATCATGTAACCATTGATAAAAATCATCACCTGTAGCAAAACAATGTAAAGTATCCCCATTAGGTTGAATTAAAACAGTGGGAATACGTTCAAAATAGGCCGCTTTTATGGTAAGAACAAATAGTATCGTAACAACAAAGGTAAGTATTGTTTTCTTCATCTTTCTATTTTTTAAAACTTGCAAAGATACAAAAAATAAAGTACAACAACCGGATTCGTTTCAACAAGATAAAAATTGAAATCTGAACGTCTATTGTTTCAATATCCCTACTTGTAATGAGGTCAGAAATCGATATTCCCTAATTTTAGGGATGAAAACCGGTTATCAGAATCCCTAATTTTGCAGTGTTATAATGTAAATCAATTTTAACATGAAAACAACATCATTTTATATATTCATTGTGTTTATGGGTGTGATAAATCCATTATTTTCTCAAAATGAAGAGCCACAAAACCCTTTTGAATTTGAGACGTCCTATACCGGTGATTTTTTTTATAATTCCAAGGGGGGGATACAAAGTGGGGGTGGATTTTCAGGGATGGTAAACGTTAAAGGTAGCTTTAACACTGAAAATGCCGGTTGGTGGAAAGGGGGAGTGTTTTTCCTAAATGCTGCCAATACGCATGGACGTGAGCCTTCTGCTACATTTATTGGAGATTATCAGGTTGCTTCCAATATTGAAGCAGGTGATTTGACGTATATGCATGAACTTTGGTTCAAACAATCCATTGGAAAGTTTGCATTTGTCTTGGGACTTCAAGATCTATGTGCAGAGTTCATTTCCAGTGATCATGCTTCCCTGTTTTTAAACAGTTCTTGTGGGGTTCATTCTACTGTTGCAACTAATATGTCCATCCCGATTTTTCCACTTACAGCAATTGGGGCTCAGATTCATTTTAACATTACCAAAAATATCACGATAAAAGGAGCGGCTTTCGATGGTGTCCCTGATGATTTTTCATTCAACAAACACAATTTAAACTGGGATCTCAAAAAAGAGGAAGGGTATCTCCTATTTTCTCAGATATCTTACGAAAATAAAAATGACAAGAATCCAGGAGCCTACAAACTGGGATTCTATTATCACAACGAATACTCTTTAATGAATGAAGATGTAGATGGTTTGGTTTATTCACAAGATTATCCGGAAAATTACGGGGTCTATTTGATTGTAGATCAAACATTGCTCCGGAATGAATCCGGAAGAGAGCTCTCTGTTTTTTTCCAATCGAGTTTAAGCCCCAAAAAGATTAATGAGAACTGGTGTTTTATTGGTGGTGGATTTAACTTTAAAGGTATGTTCACCGGAAGAAAAGAGGATGTATTTGGGTTCGCTATTGCTCATGCCGTACTTCAAAATAACCTGGGAAATGAAACGGCATTGGAATTCACTTATAAAGCTCCATTTGGTGAACATTTTTATGTACAGCCTGATGTTCAATATATCATCAATCCAGCAGGAACCAATCAAAAGCTAGAAAATTCGTTAGTTGGATTTTTACGTTTTGGAATTCAATTTTAACATCCTAAATAGATCATTCTGTCTTTCATGAATCGTTTATAATTCTTAACAATTCTAAATAAATGATAAAAACACCCTCATGAGGTGGTTCCCTTCGACAATTTTTACTATTTTTGTGGACCAAATCATAAAAAAGTAATGATCGATATTTGTAAAATAAGGGTAGTTGAAGATTTCCCTACGCCAGGTATTAAATTCTATGATATTACAACCATACTTAATGATGCTGACACCAATCAAATAGTATTCCGGGAGCTCCTTCAAAGGGCACAAGAATTTCAACCGGATGTAATTGTTGGTTTAGAAGCCAGAGGATACTATTATGCTCCTGCGTTGGCACTATCCCTAAATATCCCATTTGCACCCATTCGGAAAAAAGGGAAACTTCCTTACCATACCTTCTGTGAATCGTATGATCTGGAATATGGTTCCGCATCAATTGAGATACACACAGATGCATTTAAAAATAATCAAAAAGTGTTGTTGTTTGATGATGTTTTAGCCACAGGGGGTACAGCTCATGCTGCGATTCAACTGATTAAAAATTTTGAACCCACTGCAATAAAAACACTCTTTTTGATGGAACTCTCCTTTTTAAATGGAAGAGAAAAAATTCAAGACGCTGAAATTGAATCCCTTATTATTGTATAAAATCAATTTAACAATTATTAAAATTATATATTATGAAAAACATTGATTGGAAAAGTCTGGTTTTTGGTTACGTTAAAACCGATTACAACATTCGTTGCTATTACAGAAACGGAAGCTGGGGAGAACTGGAAATCAGTTCTTCTGAAATGATTAACATCCATATGGCAGCTACAGGCCTTCATTATGGTCAGGAAGCCTTCGAAGGTATGAAAGCCTATCGTGGCAAAGATGATAAGGTTCGTTTATTCCGCTGGGAAGAAAACTGGAAACGAATGAATCGTTCTGCTGATGGAATCTTGATGCAACCTGTTCCAAAAGATATTTTTGAACAAGCTATTAAAAAAGCTGTTGAATTAAACAAAGAGTATATTCCACCTTATGGAACTGGAGGTTCTTTGTATATTAGACCCCTACTTTTTGGTTCCGGTCCTAAAGTGGGAGTAAGTCCTGCTGATGAATATTTGTTTATGGTTTTTGTAACTCCTGTTGGTCCATACTTTAAAGAGGGTTTCAAAC
>JAEWUL010000262.1 GCA_023459435.1 Bacteroidota bacterium | reverse complement strand
GTATAAGTTTTAGGGGTCTCCATCTTGATTTTTTTAAAGTGCAAAATTACAACTTTTTAATGAAAATAATGGGTGGAGTTCAAATTCCACCCATTGTTAATTAATTTGAAGGCATAAAAATATCCGTTTTATTAAGGTCAATACAGTAAATTAAACCTCTACAATACCCATAAAGAAACCCCAGATTTTCATCCAACAACAACAACCCTTTCATCATTCCGTATGGACCCGAATCTCTCCATAGAAGTTCCCCTGTTTGAGCCGATAAACAGGTTAACACACCTTTGCCCTGCCAGATGGAGTTGAAGTAAAGTTTTCCATTGTATAAGACCATATTGTCTTTATCGACCGGATCAAAAGCAGAATTGTTTCGCCATATTTCCATCCCAGTTTCAGCATCCCAGCAATACACTTTTCCATCGTCCAATCTACAGAAGACTTTATTGTCTTTGTATAGTAAATGAGTTTTATTGATGGATAAGCATAACCCCTCTTTACTCCAGACCGTAGTTCCGGTCTCTATGTCTATGCAGTAGACGCTTTTCATGGTTTGAATCAATGCTTTTCCATTATTCATGATTTGTGGGTCGTTTCTACTATCTTCATTATCACTGGAGAAGCTTTTGTTTTCCCATTTCATCTTTTTTTGAGTTACATTATAACAGTAGAGCCATGCCATTTTATTATGATCTGTAAAACGGTAGTGTTGGATCAGTCCAATGAGCAAGGTATCATTTGCATGAACTGTCGCTACAGGAGGTAAAATAAGGAAATCGTATCCAGGCACAGCATTGATTGTAAAAAGATCCTCTTTTTCTCCTGTATTTGCGTTATAACGGGCTAGTTTTCCCCATGTTGTACTCCAGGTAGTACCCGCCCAATAGGGGAGATAGAGATCATTTCCAAATGTAGTGAACTTATCACTAGGCATGTAAACAGGTATCGAAACACGCCATTTTTTTTGTCCATTATTGACATTGTATGCGTAGAGATTACTTAAATCTGAGAAGAAAGCAATATCTTGATGGGTTCCTCCAATTGCAAAATCTTCAATTTCTGGTTCATTACCTTCTAAAATACAACAAGGATTAAAACTCCATGAAGGGTGTTTTAATCCTGACATTCTATGAAATATCGCCACCCCTTTATCCTTCGTTTCCGGTAAATAGCCTAAGGTTCCCAGAGCTACATAATCTCCGGTAAAATAGAGTTCAGATTGAAAAATATCTGAAGAGTCTTGATAAATGGGTTTTATCCAAACAAATTTAAGTTTCGTTTTTAACCAGCCAGTATGGTTTGGATTATCCGGAATGATTGGGTCTGTACAACTTGCAGATTGTAAAACTAATAGGGTAAAAAGGATAAAAATAATGGAATACTTTTTCATAGTTTTGATTTTAAAGGTTTATGTTATTGTCCGTTTTTGGCATGTGTCATAAAAAAATATCCGTATTCACCATCAAACAACTTATTAAAAGATCTTTTCAGATACTCATCATTACGGATTTGCATGTGTGATGAACCATTATATTTAGGGATATCGTTAATTAAAATTCTGGGAGGTATTGCTGTAGCTCCGGGAAGATTTCCTGCACTTTCAGCAATAACGATTCCGTCGTTTTCTTTAATTCTCCACTGAAGCGTTGTTATAGGAATGGGTAAAATCACTCTGCATCCTTTACTTATACATGGTTGTAGTGCTGAAGAAAGAGTCCAGAAAGGATACACATTACAGGATCTACAATAGTATGCAGTGTCCGTTACAGTTGTTATCTCTCTGGCTCCTATAATGGTCTCCCAGTTTTCATTGGCATGATTGAACCAATCCACACCCGCTTTCCACGCCAGATACTTCCTTTGGTAGGAATTCATGAGGAGATGATTGGTTATATACGTTAATGGGAATAAATAGGGAATTACATAATTCTGTACCGATTGAATGGCATGGAACTGATTGAGATTGTGAATCATATTCGCTGAATATTGCATGTATGTGGGTTGGACCACATCATGATAAAACTCCCAATCTTCATTAGCCTCAAAAGGTCCCACATCATTGGGGTTTTTAATCAGCCAGTTCGCTGTTCTCCAAAAAATGTTTTCCCGTGGTTCAACCCCATAAATGGCAATTTTGGGCATATTCTTGTACGCATTGTATAAAGTATCATTGTTAAAAACCTGGATTGCAGGAGCACCAACCATATAATCATTGGTGATATTGTCATAATATTGAGAAAAGAATGCAGGAAGTAAATTGTTGGAAATCAAGTCACAAATCGTTGTTGAAACCATCTCTTTCCCCAATAGTTTGAGTATTAATTGTAATGAAATATTGGATTGACCGGGCCCTTTCATCAGTTGGGTACAGGCATCATCTGCCATCTCTTCTATCATTCCTCTGTTATTGAGGATCTTAGCTCCCTGTAAAGGAGATGCAATCGTAACAAAACCACCATACCCTTTGCCAAAAACAGGAATGTTAGCATCCGGCAAAAGATCCATATGGACTAAAGATCTGATAATCATACCCCCCTGACTATGTCCAATCAGTATCGCTCTGTTTGGATTCATTTGGTACAATTGGATGTCATTTAACGATTGATTCCGGATCTGTTGTCTAACATGATATGCAGCGCTATTTAAAGTAGTATTGGTAGAATAGATGTATTCGGGTCTGGAGATCTCCACTTTACGTGCAGGAAATCCCGGGATCCCGAGTGATTGATCCCAACAGGCATCTGAGGCTCGTTGCCAGGAAGACGCATCACCTCCTAATCCGTGAATAAAGTATAACCTTCGGTAATTAGTGTCAGATTGTTGAAGAACCGTAGTAGCTTGCCATTGAGGCGTGGGAATCAAGGTAAAAGGAAAATCATGTACCTTGATCAAATTTTTTACTCTTGATGTATCTATTTGAGCAATGGATGTCAACATCGGTAGTAAAGTAATCAATAAGAGAAGCTTTTTCATAGTTTTTGAGTTTAATGTTTTGAGTTTATTGCTTGATAACCTTTGCTGTTTTGGTAATACCACCCGAGATACATTTAATCAGATAGATACCACCCAAATAATCGGATAAATCAATGGTAATCTGTTTATCTCCAAGCACTTCCTTTTTCAATATAGTTTTTCCTAAACTATTGGAGATTTCAACAGTGACCTCTTCTTCCATATAGAATGGAAAACGTACAGTTACTTGATCAAAAGTTGGATTTGGGAACACAACTAACTCCAACTCTCTTGGGACAATCTCTTCATAAGGTTCCAAATGGTGATTTTTATGTCCTTCCAGATCTGGATTATGATAATCTATGATTTTGTGGCCTTTTTCATCAATTATTGAATAATCCAAATAGCGGATCCACTCGGATTTGATAAAAGGGGTGCCATCTGATAATGAATCCTGAACCATATTCATTTCAATATAAGGGATGATGAAATTATTCCATTTCTGATATTGTGTTGTTCTGGAATAATAAAAATTATTTTGGTGAAAACATCTCATTTCATAAAAATAGTTTTTATAATCGATTGTGATTTCAACCTCTCTGTTGATAGCAATAAGTGTTTGTCTGCCAGGTATATACTGCACATTATAACCATTATTTCTCAAATAGACAGCCATTTGCTGGTAGGGTGTCAGAAATCCTGTTGAAAATTCACCGTAACTTCTGATCTCCTCTTCAGACAGTGGATTCGATAAAAAATCATTTGCCCCACTTTGGTAATGATATAGAACCTGATCTCTATGATCATAAAGAGTCGTTTCATCTCTTCTGGTGATCGATTTAGAAATCATATTCTCATAATCATTTTCATATCGCTCTCCATTTAGATATCTTTTGGTGATTGTAATAAAACGATTCTGATCAATTTCAATCTCTGTAGCTATTTTGGTATCTTCAACATCCATCTTATTGTAATCCAAATCGTTTAATCTTTTAAATTCTGTTGTATATGGAATAGAAAAGAAGTGTTCCGAAATAGTTGTATAGGCAACAATTCTTTTAGGTTGCTGACCATTTGCTATGGAAACAAATCCAAACACAAAAATGATTCCAACGTATATTATAGTTTGTTTTTTCATTGAAGTATTTTTTTGAGTTATGAAATAGTAATTTAAGTTAAAACGGAACTTTCGTTTTCATGGAACCATTCAAACGAAAGCCGGTTCAGCCAAACTTGAATGAGTAGTTGAGTAGGTATAGTTTTCTGGAATTGTATCTCTGAAGCTTTCTGTAAAGTGTTTTATGACAAAGAGTAAAGGTAGTTTTCATGAGTTCAATGTTAGATTCAGACGACAAAAATATAATGAGTTTTTTAAATTTCCAAATTTTTTTTTTATTTTCCTGAACAGCTGCAATTTACTATTTTTTATATGACCTATTCCAAAAAAAATACCTATCTTTGTCCCATTAAAAAACCTAAAATAGAAATGTATGAAATCGATTGATTTAGCCTCCTTTAAGGGTAAGAGAGTATTGGTTCGAGTAGACTATAATGTTCCTCAAAACGAGAATTTAGAAGTAACAAATACAACACGAATTTTTCGGACAAAAGAGACGATCAATAAGATAATTGAGAATCAAGGGATTGCCATATTAATGTCCCATCTTGGCAGACCAAAAGGGGAAGTAAACGGATCTTTTTCCTTACAACATATTGTATCCGCTGTTTCAGAAGTGTTAGGAAAAGAGATCCATTTTTTAGGAGATGTTTTAAGTTCCGATATTGATCAAAAAGTAAGTGCATTAAAACCCGGGGATATTGCTCTATTAGAAAACCTGAGATTTCATAAAGAGGAAGAGAAAGGGGATGAGCTTTTTGCACAAGCGATTGCCCGGTTAGGGGACATTTATGTGAATGATGCATTTGGGACTGCTCACCGTGAACATGCATCAACAGCTACAATTGCCAAGTTTTTCCCCGGACAGGCATTTGCCGGTTACCTGCTATACAGTGAAGTTGTGAATTTAAGAAAAATGCTGGATGAAAAGAAAAGCCAGTTTACCGCCATTATCGGAGGTTCTAAAGTCTCTTCAAAATTGAATATAATCTTTAATTTATTAAATAAGGTTGATAATTTAATCATAGCCGGTGGAATGTCTTACACATTTCTCAATGCAATGGGAGTTAAAATTGGCGATTCATTGATGGAAGAGGATATGATCCCACTTGCAAAAGAAATCATTAAAAAAGCACATTTAAAAGGTGTTGATCTGTATTTACCTATTGACAATATCTGTGCAGATAAATTTGATGAAAATGCCAATATTTTTATCACTACTGAAAATCATATTCCGGATGGTTGGGTTGGAATGGATATTGGTCCAAAAACAATTCAGAAATTCTCCCATATCATCAATATGTCTGCAACCATTTTATGGAATGGCCCTGTGGGAGTATTTGAATTTGACAAATTTGGAAAAGGTACACAGGCTTTAAGTATTGCTGTTTCAGGCAGTACCTTGGGAGGTGCATTCTCTCTCATTGGAGGGGGTGATACTATTGCCGCCGTGAGCAAGTATGGAATGTCGAACTTTATCTCCTATATTAGTACCGGAGGTGGTGCTATGCTTGAATATTTAGAAGGAGTAACACTTCCAGGTATTAAAGCACTGGATGAAAATTAATTTTTGAAAAATATTTTTGAAAAAGCTTTGATAATTACTAATTTAATTGTATATTTGCACCCCCAAATAATTCATGTTGAAAACTCAAGATAACAGATCGGAATTTAAACTAAGATTAGCTGGCGTAGCGAACGGAAAGTATTCATTTTCAATTGTTTGCAACAAAACGTTCTTTGATAACAACAACATATCAGATATTCTCGATGGTGCTGTTGCCGTGAACATAAATATGGATAAATCTGACAAAATGCTACGTCTGGATTTCCATTTTAATGGTAAAGTAACAGCAGAATGTTCCAGATGTCTGGATCCTGTTTCATTAGATATTGATTTTGAAAGTCAACTTATTGTAAACTTGGTTCCAATCATACCGGAAGATTTTGAGAATGATGATGAGATCTGGATGATCAATGAAAAAGAGTATGATTTAGATGTGTATCAATATATATATGAAAGCATCGTTTTATCTTTACCTACTCAGATTCTTCATCCGGATGATGAAGAAGGCAACTCAACTTGTAATCCTGATTTCTTGGATACTCTTGCACAATATTCCGTTGAAGAGTCTCACGATTCTGATCAGATCGCTGATCCTCGTTGGGAAGCCCTTAAAAATATAAAACTTGATGATTAATCACTTAAAAACAATATAATATGCCAAATCCAAAAAGAAGACACTCAGCACAAAGGAGAGACAAAAGAAGATCTCATGACTTCATGACAGCTCCTCAATTAACCACGTGTGGTCACTGCGGTGCAGCTATTCTTACACATAGAATATGCCCAGAATGTGGATACTACAGAGGTAAACAAGCTATAGAAATTTAATTATAGTTTAAAGGTTAATAATTAAAAAAAAAGGTGGTATATTTTTTTATATCACCTGTTTTTTTATTTAAAAAATTGAAAACATGGAACTGGTTTTTGCAACAAACAATAAACACAAATTAGAGGAGATCACTCATATTATCGGGGATAGATACACCATTATTTCATTAAAAGAATTGGGTTGTTACAATGATATTCCCGAAACGGAAACCACACTGGAAGGAAATGCACTCTTAAAAGCCCGTTATATTCATTCCAGGTACCATTGCAACTGTTTTGCCGATGATACTGGTCTTGAAATTGAAGCCTTGCAGGGTGAACCCGGTGTTTATTCAGCCCGTTATGCCGGTGAACACTGCTCCTTTGAAGATAATATTGTGAAAGTATTACAAAAAATGGAGGGGAAAACCAATAGGAAAGCCCTTTTTAGAACGGTAATCGCTTTAATCATTGATAATCAGGAATATTTATTCGAAGGTTGTATCAAAGGATCAATCATTGAAGATCAAAAAGGGATCTCAGGGTTTGGATACGACCCAATCTTTATTCCCGATGGGTATACCCAGACTTTTGCTGAAATGGGAGATGAACTTAAAAATAGAATCAGCCATAGAGCAATTGCCACACAAAAACTTATTGATTTTTTATTATAAGATTTTTCCTGTGTTCGTCAATTTTGCACTAACATCGCTCCATGTTCTATTTAAATGCTTTTCGACATTGTTTACTAAATCAATTAATACATCTGCATATATTGGATTCATTGGTGCATTTTTGTTCCTTTTGGATTTCCTTAAAACATAAATCTGATCAATTTTTGAATAAAACGGATCAACTTTTAAATCAACGTCATAATTTTCAGTTACAATAAAAAATTGAGAATATGGGTTACCTGATTTAATTTTTTCTGCTGTTGCTATTGATCCTTCCAACATTGTTTTGTCAATATATGTTTTATTTTCAATTGCAATAATTGGCAGATTTGTTTCTATTGCATTTGATTCACCGATTGTAATATTTATAGGTCTGTATATTGTAAAATCTTGATCTTTATCATTAATCCCGATTTGTGGTGCTCGAATAAATTCATGAAAATTTGATGCTGAAAAAAATAAATTAGTATATGCTCTAGAACTTCCAACTTTAACTAAATGATCAATTTCTCCAATTTTAATTTTTACCTTTTCTATTAAATCTTTGAACAAAATATACATAAATTCCTCTAATATAGTAGGTCTAAATTTTCCTTGAGATGTAAAAACATTATCAAATGAATTTTCATGAATAAAATTGTAGTAATTGTTTAATAGAGTAGTTCTTTGGCTTATTATATCTTCAGAATATCCTACAAGTGAATTGTTAGAATTTAAAAAAGTATAGTATTGATCAACAATTATTGGAAGAGCATCTTTTTGTTGCTGATTTAATGTATCCCAGTTTTTGGTTGTCTTGTATTCCCGAATTCCAAAACATTTCTTAACGATACTGCAATTTCATACGCCATTAAAGGTGGAACTGCATTTCCAATTTATTGATACTGACTCAATCCTTTTTCCCAACTCATTTTTGTTCTCATTCCTTCGAAAATAAAATTATCAGGGAAAGACTGTAATCTTGCTCCTTCTCGTGCAGTAAAATTTCTATCAAGGAAAGGATGTATGAAATTGCTTTGAAAAGATGCAGCTATAGTTGGTGCTGGTTTATCTAAAAAATAATTTCAAATTATTTTGACTAAACTTTACATTTGATCTTTCATTTGGATTTCCTCTCTGGACAGCACCATGAGTTTCCCATACATCTAAAAGGTTTTCTCCTTGTTTTATAGCTTTAAATCTATCTATCAATCTTTTAGTATGTTTCATTGCAATATGATTAAAAACAAAAAATGAATTTTTTCTCATGAATAACTAAAATTCGTTCAATGGCTCTTTATTATAATCCATTTTTTCTTTTCCTTCTGCAGAATTGATTATTGGTAAATCAGATATTGCTTCTTCAACAGTAACCTCTTTAAGGTACTTCTTTTCTGGAAATTCTGGTATTAATTTTAAATCTTTTCTAATTCCTATAATGATAACTCGTTCTCTAGTTTGAGGTACCCCAAAATCAGAAGATTTTAATATTTTTATCCTAACTTCATATCCAAACTTGCCAGAGTTTTCAAATTCATATTTGATTTATAACTTTCCCTGATTCCATTGATAAAAGGCCTTTAACATTTTCCATCACAAATGCCTTTGGATTATACCAATTTATAGTTTTCACAAAGTCATAGAATAGTTTATTTCTGGGATCTTCTGAAATTATATTTCTTTTTTTATTCGCTAAACTAAATCCTTGACAAGGTGGACCACCAATAATTACATCAATTTCTTTCATAGAAACAATTGAGTCAAAATCATCCTTTCATAAACTTGATATATCTCCACAAATAAATGGTATTTCGGGGAAATTAGTTGCAAAAGTTTTTCTGCAATTTTCATCAATATCAGAAGCAAGCACAGAATTAAAGCCTGCCCAAGCAAATCCAAGTGTCATCCCACCACAACCTGCAAACAAGTCAATAGAATTAAGCATATTTTTATTTGTTTATGAGTTCATTTAGAGTTTTTTTATATTTTATTGAGTTTTTATATAATCAATTTCTTTGGTCTTTTAAGATTTCCAAAATTTTAATGGCACAGTCACTGATAATAGATCCTGGTCCAAAGATAGCTGCTGCCCCGGCTTTATAGAGATAGTCATAATCTTGTGCAGGAATCACCCCTCCAACGATCACAATGATATCTTCTCTTCCCAGTTTTTTTAATTCGTCAATCACCTGAGGGACTAAGGTTTTGTGACCGGCTGCAAGAGAGGAAACACCTAAAACGTGAACATCATTTTCCACAGCTTGTTTTGCTGCTTCTGCCGGAGTTTGGAATAGTGGCCCCATATCTACATCAAAACCAATATCTGCATATCCTGTTGATACCACTTTTGCACCTCTATCGTGACCATCTTGTCCCATTTTGGCAATCATGATTCTAGGTCTTCTACCTTCTGTAGCTGAAAATTCATCAGCCATTTGACATGCTTTTTTGAAAGTAGCATTATCTTTTTGTTCTGAACTATACACGCCTGTAATAAGATTAATTTTTGCTTTATAACGTCCGTAAACTTTTTCCATTGCATCAGAGATCTCACCAAGAGAAGCTCTTTTTCTGGCAGCATCAACAGATAAAGCTAACAGATTGCCTTCGCCTGTTTCAGCACATCTGGTGATTGCTTCTAGTGCGGCATTAACTTCATCCTGATTTCTATTCATTTTCAATTCTGCCAATCTTCTGATCTGAGCATCTCTTACGGCAGTATTATCCACTTCTAATGTTTCAATAGGATCCTCTTTTTCAAGGCGGTATTTATTAACACCCACAATAGATTCAACACCGGAGTCAATTTTAGCTTGTTTTCTGGCAGCAGCTTCCTCGATTCTCATTTTAGGAATACCAGTCTCAATCGCTTTTGCCATTCCACCTAATGATTCGATCTCTTGAATATGCGCCCATGCTCTTTCTGCAATCTCTTTGGTTAATGTTTCCACATAATAGGAACCTGCCCATGGATCAACCTCTGCACAAACTTTTGTTTCTTCCTGAATAAATATTTGAGTATTTCTGGCAATACGAGCAGAGAAATCGGTAGGAAGTGCTATCGCTTCATCTAACGCATTGGTATGTAAAGACTGCGTATGGCCCAATACAGCACCCATGGCTTCAATACATGTTCTGGCTACATTGTTAAATGGATCTTGTTCTGTTAATGACCAACCTGAAGTTTGGCTGTGGGTTCTTAAAGCCAACGATTTTGGATTTTTAGGATTGAATTGTTTCACAATCTTTGCCCACAACATTCTGGCTGCACGCATTTTGGCAATCTCCATAAAATGGTTCATCCCGATGGCCCAGAAGAAAGATAGTCTGGGTGCAAATTCATCAATATTCATTCCTGCATTCACTCCGGCTCTTAAATACTCAAGACCATCCGCTAATGTGTATGCCAGTTCAATGTCGCAGGTGGCACCTGCTTCTTGCATGTGGTACCCTGAAATAGATATTGAATTAAATTTGGGCATATTTTTGGCTGTAAAATCAAAAATATCAGCAATGATCCGCATTGATGGCAATGGGGGATAAATATAAGTATTTCTTACCATAAACTCTTTCAAAATATCATTTTGAATGGTTCCGGTAAGCTGATCCATAGATACCCCTTGCTCTTCAGCAGCAACAATATAGAATGCTAAAACAGGAAGAACAGCACCATTCATTGTCATAGATACAGACATCTTATCCAATGGAATCTGATCAAATAACAACTTCATGTCAAGAATGGAATCCACTGCGACACCTGCTTTTCCAACATCACCCACAACTCTGTCATGATCAGAATCGTATCCTCTATGTGTGGCTAGGTCGAACGCGATAGATAATCCCTTTTGTCCCGCGGCCAGATTTCTACGATAAAAAGCGTTTGATTCTTCAGCTGTTGAAAATCCGGCGTATTGACGGATTGTCCACGGTTTTTGAACATACATGGTTGCATAAGGGCCTCTCAAAAAAGGAGGTAGACCTGCCGCATAATTAAGATGTTCCATCCCCTCAAGGTCCTCTTTCCCATATACAGATTTCACTGCAATATTCTCAGCAGTAAGCCATTTGGGTTCAATTTGATGATCCTGAGCCCATTTTTGGAAATTTTTTTTATCTTTTGGAGAAGTCTGATGACTTATTTTACTAAAATCGGGACGCATAAGTTGTTGATTTTAAGAGATATATAATAATTATGTTTCTTTTTTTTTATAATCTGCAAATATACAGCAACTTTTTGAAACAGAAGTGAGAAAACGGAATAAAAAGAGAATCAATTCATCAACCTATTGACTTTCTCTTTTTTGCATGGATTATTGCTCCAATTTAAATTGGATAGGCATTTGCAAGGAAACTCGGACTTTATGACCAAAATTTTCTCCGGGATTCCATTTAGG
Source organism: Bacteroidota bacterium (assembly GCA_023459435.1). GTDB lineage: Bacteria > Bacteroidota > Bacteroidia > Bacteroidales > WCHB1-69 > UBA5429. The sequence continues at coordinate 54 of JAEWUL010000262.1, read as the reverse complement.
AGATTTTGCGATCACTCTTAATGCTTCTTGATCTAAATCGGGATATGCTGAAAC
>JAEWUL010000261.1 GCA_023459435.1 Bacteroidota bacterium | reverse complement strand
TATCAGATATCCGTCATCAGGGATATACGTTATAGATCCATCCGCTTTGACGCCTTGAATAGATAACAAGGCAGGTATAAAGAAATGATCGTTATCTTCAGAAATATTGGTAATCACCAGTTCAGCTCTGTTGATAATCACATCTTTCCCATTGAAGGTGTTTTTAATATTTGGAAACCCAACTTTAGTTTTTACTCCACCTGTTGGCTGAAGATACAAAATATCTTTACCCAAAGTTTGATTAAAAGGGACACCATTTACCACTTCCGAAACAAAGTGGGGAGATGCTTTGGTGTAATTATGCTGGTAGTTATTAAATCTTACAGCAGAAGAATTGGTTACCAATGGATACCTTTTACTAACGCCATTGTTTTTATAATAAATGGATATTCCTGACAATGAACTGGTTAAGTTTACATATAGCAAGGATCCTGTGCCTTTAGGATCCTCTACGGTAATATAAAGCCCTTTGAAAAAATTCTCAAATACAGAAGCATTACTCATTTCATCGGAATTGTTTAAAAAATGGTATCCAAAATCATCTTTTAAACGGATTCTCAATTGGGGTTCATACGAATTGGTATCGATCAAAACTCTGGATGTTGGAGTTGGTCTAACAGAATAGTTTGGATCATAGGTTAAATTATCCCCTTTATGTGGTACGGTACTGTTAGACATATAGGTTGTGTCGGCAAATAATTTATTATCCAGTTCATACACACGGATTGGGAGTGCCGTTGTGGTATCTCCAAAGTAACCACCCACTTTAATAATCAGAACAATGGAATCCAGAATCGGATTGTCTCCAAATGCAACACTATTACCGGAAAGTAGATACTGAGAATATACAGATGCTTTAGTCGATCCAAAAGTTGGGTCATTCACAAAACCAATCACATTACTACCCAATCCAACTGTGGCTAAGGAATCATCCAGGATTGATTGTGCTGTAAGGGTAGTAGAATCCATAAAAGATGTACCCAGAAGTTCATCCGGATTACGGAGATTAAGGCCTAAAGAGGTCAATTCATCTTCACAGCTCACAACAAAAAGGGCGATGAATAACAGGGATATTAGAGATAATTTTCTCATTGAATAATGTTATTGAACAACAGAGTTAACTTGTAATACTTTTGTATAGAATTGATCGTATTCCTCAATATAATCCTCTTTATCAGGGTGAACCAGTATGGGTTTATCGGTAATTTTATCTAAATAGGTTATAATCGATTTTTTTACCTCCGGATGACCAATAACAACAGCATCAGAGTTATCGATAGCAGACTTGATAACAGTTTCATATCCTGCTTTTTTAAAGTTTGCAAGAGCATCTGTAGGGATCCCTGTTATTTTTAATTTTTTGGCAAAATTATTGGAGAATTTATCTGCAAAATGATCATTATAAACAGAATAGATCAATTTGGTGTCTTGAAATAATGGATTATCCTTGTAGCATGTTCTTATGAATAATGGCACCAAAGAGGTGATCCAGCCATGACAATGAATTATATCAGGGTTCCATCCCAACTTACGGACTGTTTCAATCACTCCTTTTGCAAAAAACAATAAACGGGAGTCGTTATCAGGGAAGAATCTACCTTCATCATCACAGAAGAGATTTTTTCTATGAAAGAAGTCTTCACTGTCAATAAAATAGATTTGCATTCTTACTGTTTGAAGAGAGGCTACCTTGATGATCAAAGGATGGTCTGTATCTTCGATAATAATGTTTTGTCCCGATAATCTGATCACTTCGTGGAGTAGATTTTTTCTTTCATTGATACATCCATATTTAGGCATGAATGTTCTGATTTCATTTTCTTTCTCCTGGATCCCTTGAGGTAGGTATCTGCAAATCGATGAGATGTAGTTCTCTTCCAAATATGGGTATATAGCGGGTGCTATAAAGAGAATTTTTTTCTTTACCATAGTGAGTTTATTTCAATTTGCAAAAATATATAAAAAAAATGATATATAACAGAGCCTTAAAAGTTAAAAATGATTAAATTTCTATATTTTTTTCTAAAATGGCCCTTTTATTCTTCGGGGCATAATAATAATAGAGAAAAATATCGAAGCTGATCAGAATAAAATTGAAAATATAACAGAAAATGACTACATCGTGTGAGTATGTCAGTTTATGAATGATACCAAATATATAACCAATCAGAACCACGATCATAAAAGTTGGACTTTTACCCAAAACAAATTTGGTTTTTAGCGATTTGATAATGGAAAAAGGCCAGCTGATAGCAAAGCTCATCAGCATCGCTACCTCAAAAATACTAAATTCATCCTGAATCATGATGCTTATTCTTCAGAGGGATTCTGGCAAAATTCTGTAAGTACTCCCTGCGTAGATTTTGGGTGTAAGAAAGCAATCTGAAGCCCTTCAGCACCATTGCGAGGTGCTTTGTCAATAAGTTGTACTCCTTTGCTTTCCGCTTCTTGTAATGATGCAGTTAAATCATCTACACAAAAGGCTAAATGATGAACGCCTTCCCCTTTTTTTTCAATAAATTTGGCAATAGTACTCTCTTCATTCATGGGTTCCAACAACTCAATCTTGGTTTGTCCTACCATGAAAAATGCGGTCCTCACCTTTTGATCCACCACCTCTTCAATGTTATAACATTTCAAACCTAAAATGGACTCATAGTAAGGAATGGCTGTTTTTAAGTCTTTAACGGCAATGCCGATGTGTTCGATATGGGATACTTTCATTCTTTTTATTTTTTTAAAATGATAAATTCATTAATCTCTTCCTTCTACCCTGTCTAATATTTTAGTATGATGTTTCATTGTTCTCAAGGTCAACATCACAAACAACATCATGATTAAAACATAAAATGAGATTCTGAGAGGGATAAAGGGGAACCGATCTGTGATCGTTAGTGCTTCAAATTTAAAAGCTGTGATATAGTCAATAATAGTGTATATTAAAGTCATGGCAAAAACACCGGAATATTCTCTTCTTAGTATGGTTTTCAAAGAGAATGGGATCTCACTCTTTTCAAACTGACGGAATGCAGGAAGAAAGGCGGGAACTTTTCTGGACCAATCGAGATAAGAATTCCCAAACTGTTTTTCCAGATACCGTTCTTCGGCAAACATGATCCTTTCGTAGTATAACCAGAACACAAGTGAAACGATGATAAAAAGTAAAATATCGAAGGAGAAAACCAGAAAACCGGCCCACATCAAATAGTTCCCTAAATAAAGTGGATGTCTTACAATAGCGTAAATCCCTTTGGTATTGAGCTGTTTGGCCACCTGTTTGTCGGTATTTCTACCCGATGTACCGTGTGGTGTCGTTCCTATAGCATAACAACGAATCACTAAACCAATCATAGATATAAGGAGAGAGACAACCAGAACGATTGGTTTGAGAACCGTTTCCCCAAACTCAGGTGATATCGATTCATAAAAGGAACTATTCCCAAAGAGTAAGATAGGAAGTGCCAGTAAAAGGATGTAAAAAGGGATTATTCCCCGTTTTTTAAATAGTTTATTACCGTTATTTTCTAAGGAATCAATAAGTGCCATAAATCTGTTTTTTTGAAGTGCAAAAATAAAAAATTAGGTTATAAACTAAAAGAGCGGCAAACGC
>JAEWUL010000260.1 GCA_023459435.1 Bacteroidota bacterium | reverse complement strand
TATCAATACCGGCACTTAAACATTTGGCGTAAATATTGGGAAAGTGTTGAAAAATCTGGTCATTTGAAATGTGTGTTGCATCAAGATAAACGTGTTCTCTACCACTGATTTTCATTTCGTTATCGATTGCTCTTGCTACAATATCACGTGGTGCCAAAGAACCTCTTTGATCATATTTTTTCATAAAATCGTTCCCTTGAAAATCTTTCAGGATAGCACCTGCACCGCGAAGGGCTTCTGTAATCAAAAAAGATGGGGATTCTTTAGGATTATATAAAGAAGTAGGATGAAATTGCACAAACTCCATCCCATTAACCGTTCCTTTGGCTCTGTAAACCATTGCAATACCATCACCCGTAGCGATCAACGGATTAGTAGTGTTGCCATATACAGTTCCGATACCACCGGTAGACATCATCGTAATCTTGGATAGAATAGTCCTGATTTTCGATTTTTGAGGATTATAAACATAAGCACCATAGCATGTGATGTCTTTAGAACGGCGACTAACATTGATGCCTAAATGGTGTTGGGTAATAATCTCTACTGCAAGATGATCTTCTAAAATTTCAATATTGGGATTTTGTTTGGCTGCCAGTATCAATTTTTGTTCAATCTCAATTCCTGTGATATCTTTATGATGCAAAACGCGAAATTCAGAATGACCTCCCTCTTTAGCCAGTGAGAACCTTCCCGATTCTGTTTTGTCAAAATTTACCCCCCATTCAATCAACTCCATAACTCGGGCTGTGGATTCCTTTATCGTTAATTCCACAATTTTACGATCAGATAGCTCATCACCTGCGATGATCGTATCCTGAATGTGTTTCTCATATGTATCTGGATGATAAACAACTGCTGCAATCCCCCCTTGAGCAAATTTTGTGGCTGTATCATCAATTTTCCCTTTAGTAACGATACATACTTTTCCATAATTTGCGGCTTTTAACGCAAAACTTAATCCCGCAATACCGGAACCAATTACTAGAAAATCAACAATTTTCCTCATGATGATGGCAGTTTAATTTGTTCCTGCAAAAATACTAGTTTTTTTGATTGAGATAGTAGATCCCCTGATGGGTACCCCTTTTTTCAAACTCTTGATTTATTTTTTGAAGAACAACATCATATCTTACAGTTCCCCAGTTGTTTACTGCCAAATATCTCGGAGGGACCTCCCCGGCAAAACGCTCAATGACCAGAGTAGGAGAGAGGCGTTCCGTAAAATCAACAATAAATGGAATATAATTATCCATTGTAAACACATAAAACCGATCACTGTGATTTTGAAATTCCATTTCCATCGGAGTCCCTTTAATGATCTGTAACTGATGAAATTTGATGCTGCTTAATGGTAATTGATTGATCATATAAATATCTTTCATCCACATATCAGGATTTTCATAAGGTAAACCAAAAATAAAATGTCCGCCTACATGAAGATTGCGTTCCTGACTCCATCGTAATGCTTGCAGTGTGGTTTCAAAATTGTGACCACGATTGACATGTTGGAGTGTTTCATCATGTATCGACTCAATCCCATATTCAATAGAGATGAACATTTTTTTCTGAAGTTCAGCAAAAAAATCTAACTTTTCTTCATCGATGCAATCAGGTCTGGTTCCAATTACAAGCCCTTTTATCAGAGGATGTTGTATGGCTGGGTTATAGATCTCTTTTAACCTTTCCAATGGAAGAAAAGTGTTTGAAAATGCTTGAAAATAGGCAAGATAACCTTCTGCTCGCCGATATCTGTTTTCATGAAACTGAATCCCCTCTTCCAGTTGCTGAATCACAGATTTGGCAGGTGTGCAATAGGATGGATTAAAAGCATCGTTGAGGCAAAAAGTGCATCCGCCTATACCAACAGTTCCGTCACGGTTTGGACAAGTAAAACCGGCATCAATAGTTAGTTTTTGAATTCTCCCACCAAACTTCTCGGATAAAAATTGTTTATACGAATAGAAGTTTCTCATCTCATTTCAATTTTATAATCAACATATAAAACCAAATTTTGAATAAATGATTCAGGATTCACTTTAAATTTTGTATTGGAGAAATCTGTATAAAAATGGTTGTTTTCTTCCATTATTTTGATAGATAATGGCGTTTTCCCTTTGTTGGTTTCAATAGTCTCTTTAATGGAATATGCTACAGATTTTGAGACATCTTTAATATTTAATGATAAAATGATCTCTTTACACATTTTGTCATAAATATCACTTAAATAGAACACATCGATTGGAACAAATCTAAAGACTTTCTCCTGGGTGTCTTTTTTTAAATAAGAATCTGTTTTAGCTTTAAAAAACAATAAACCACCTACTGTATAAAAGTTTTTAAATTTAGCAAAATTCTCACCAAAAAGTGCCCACTCAAAGGTTCCGGATTCATCTTCAAAAGTCAATTTTCCGTATTCTTTTCCGGTTTTTTTGAAAACACCAGTTTCAATTTTTGTTATATATGCAGCAAATTTAGCTGGTTTTGATGTAAAACTGTTGATTTTATCTGTATTAAGTTCCTGAACCGTAATATTACAAAAGTTCTCAATAGCTGCCTTATAAGCATCCAGAGGGTTTCCTGAAATGTAAAAACCGGCAATCTCTTTTTCATATTTAAGTTGTTCCAGCGAGTGATATCTCTCCATTTCAGGAATGGCAGGATATACATCTTCCTGGGAATCCAGCATTTCTCCAAAGATATCCGTTTGCCCATTCGCATTTGCAGTTTGTTGCTTGTTTCCCCATGTGATCAGTTTATCCAGAAAAAAATATTTTTCACCTTCTACCTGATGGAAAAACTGAGCTCTGTGAATCTCTAAAAAAGAGTCAAAAGCTCCTGAATAAACCAAGGCTTCAATACTTTTACGATTACAATTCTTTAAATTGATTCTTTTAAAAAAATCAAAAATATTTTCAAATCTCTTTTTGGTTCTTTCTTCAATGATACTATTCACGGCTGCACTTCCCATCCCTTTTAGAGCCACTAGCCCAAACCGAATATCCCCTTTTTTATTAACCGTAAAATCGTATGAAGACTCGTTAATATCGGGAGGAAGAACTTTTATTCCAGAATGTCTGGTGTCTTCAATGAATTTTCGTACTTCTTCAATTTTATCGATGTTATTGGTTAAAATGGCAGCCATAAATTCAGCAGGATAGTGTGCTTTCAGATAGGCTGTCTGGTATGCAACCAATGCATAACAAGTGGCATGGGATTTATTAAAAGCATATTCTGCAAATTTTTTCCATTCTTCCCATATCCTTTTCAATACAGACAAATCGTGGCCCTTTTTCGTTCCTCCATCATAAAAATTGGATTCCAGACTATTCATCTCATTCACCAGTTTTTTACCCATTGCTTTTCGCAATTGATCCGCTTGACCTGGCGTAAAACCTCCAAGCAATCGAGATAAAAGCATAACCTGTTCCTGGTATATCGTAATACCATAAGTGTCAGCAAGATAAGTTTTCATTTCAGGAATATCATACAC
>JAEWUL010000259.1 GCA_023459435.1 Bacteroidota bacterium | reverse complement strand
GGGCACTATCAGGAACTGCAGACACTCCGGAGTTTCCGATCAATGGGTTGATTTTGTTTCCATCTTTTAAGAATAAATTGAAGAATTTTACAAATGCGACACCTGCTGTTGTAGCAAAAACAAATGATAGAGCACCAATTCCAAACACTAAGATTGAATCAACTGTTAGAAAAGAAGTTGCTTGTGTAGATGCACCAACAGTAATTCCAATTAGAATAGTAACGATATCAATAAGGGGACCACTTGCTGTTGTAGCCAATCTACGTGTTACGGAGCTCTCTTTTAAAAGGTTTCCAAAGAACAACATTCCTAAAAGGGGTAAACCACTTGGAACAATAAATGCGGTTAAAAGGACACAAAGAATTGGGAAAAGCACTTTTTCTCTATGAGAAACGACACGTGGAGGTCTCATTTTGATAACACGTTCTCTTTTGGTGGTAAGAAGTTTCATAATAGGAGGTTGAATAACAGGTACCAAAGCCATATAAGAGTATGCTGAAATGGCAATGGCGCCCATCATACTGGGAGCTAATTTAGAAGATAGGAATATTGCGGTTGGGCCATCAGCACCACCAATAATACCGATTGCACCGGCTTCCATGGGGGAGAACCCAAGCAATAATGCAAAAATATAAGCTGCAAAAATACCAAACTGGGCAGCTGCTCCAATTAAGATCAACTTGGGATTTGAAATCAATGCTGAAAAATCTGTCATAGCACCTATCCCCAGAAATATCAATGGAGGATACACCCCTTTTAAAACTCCAAAATAGAGGTAATTTAGAACAGATCCATCTTCATACACGCCTATTTGAAGGCCATCTGTAAACGGAATATTTCCTAAAATGATACCAAATCCAATGGGAACAAGCAATAGGGGTTCATAATCTTTAAGAATTGCCAGAGCAATAAATATCAGGCCAATAGCAATCATGATAAAATGACCCCAAGTAAAGTTACTAAAGCCTGTATATCCAAAAAACTGCTCGATGCCTTCCCTGAAAAAATTTATTAAATTCATTTTTTATAATTTTTTAAAGTTAAATTGGGATTAACCAATGACAATAAGAACATCACCTTCCATTACAGAATCGTTTCTTTGAACATTTACTTCTTTCACCACACCCTCTTTATCCGCATCGATATTGTTTTCCATTTTCATAGCTTCCAACAGTACAATATGATCACCTGGCTTTACGTGGTCACCAACTTTAACAAACACATCCAAAATCACCCCTGGGAGTGGAGATTTAAGCTTACTCCCACCCGATGGTGAAGCTGGAGGATTGGGTACTTTTGCACCTGCATTGCCTGCTTTTGGTGCAGGTGGTGGGGTTAATTTAACAACTGCTTTTGGTTGTTGTACAAATTTTTCCACTTCCATTTCCACTTCATAAGGGGATCCGTTTACCTCAATTTTTGCGATGTTATCTTCAATGTCAATTATATCAACATTATATTTATTACCGTTTATCTTAAATTTATAATTTTTCATATTTAACTTTTTATTTGATCAATAATAATTATCTCCTTTTGGGGGTTCTTTTTACCATAAGGTGTTTTTGAGACCATGGTGAAAAATGAGCTGATGGTGTTTCAATTGTGATCACTTCACTCTCTTCATCATGTGCAGAATTTAAGTAATAGTGTAGTGCCAATGAAACTGCTGCTAATGCTTCTGCATTTTCAACCAACTCCGTAGTTTCAAGTTCCATTTTTGTCTCTTCAGCCTCTTTTTGTTTCTTTTTTGCACTTCTTAATTTCAAACGTGGAGATTGTTTATTTGATAATCTTGCAAAGAGCTTCAGAATGAGGAAGATAATAAATAATGCAGAAAAAACAACAGACATAGAGATAAATGTTAATCCTAATCCATATTGATCTTTTTCACGTAACTCTTCAGATTTTGAAATTTTAGGATCTGGATTGTTATTAGATCCAGGAGTAAAATACTTTAATTCAGATAAATTGGGAACCATCTGTCCATCTACTTCAACCTCTTCAGGACCATAATCTTCTCTGTAACCATAAGAATGAGTGGCAGTTCGTAGTGAGTTGTCGTATTTAAAAAAGTGAATTAAAGTTTTTCCATTAGATCCAATCAAAGCAATATAGTTATTTGCATTAGAATCCAATGGATTAAAATTTGTATGAAATACCCCGTATGTGGGTGTATTATCCAAATAAAAAACCAAAAAACTTCTTTGGGCTATCAATGTTTTGGGATCCCCTTTTGGGATACGATACCATCTGGAAGTATTACCTGCAGCCAAGCCGGTTGTATCATTTGTTAAATAACACTCTGCAATATTAACACTATTGTAAGAAGTGTTGAATATTTCTACCCATGGAACATGTCGACCATATTCATCTGTCAGATTATCAATATTATTTATAAAAAGCTCGTTGATTCTTAAGTCTGTTTGTTTCTGAGCATTAGAAAATCCAATGATCAAAATCAAATTCATAAAAATGAAAATTGTCTTTAATTTATTCATAGCCATTCATTTTTATAGTGGACAGTTATCATGCTTTTTAGCAGGATTTTCTAGTCGTTTGTTTTTAGTTGATTCTAAAGCACGGATCACTCTGAAACGAGTATTTCTCGGTTCAATAACATCATCAATATAACCATAACGTGCAGCTACATATGGATTTGCAAATGCATCACGGTATTCGGCTTCTTTATGAGCCATAAATTCAGCTTGTTTTTCAGGATCTTCAATAGCAGCAATCTCTCTACCATTTAAAATCTCGATAGCACCTTTTCCACCCATTACAGCAATCTCAGCTGTTGGCCATGCATAGTTGATATCCCCACGTAAATGTTTAGAACTCATTACACAGTATGCACCACCGTAGTTTTTGCGTAAAATAACAGTAATTTTTGGAACAGTAGCTTCACCGTATGCATATAATAATTTTGCACCATGGATAATCAAACCACCATACTCTTGTCCGGTACCTGGTAAGAAACCGGGAACGTCAATCAAAGTTACAATTGGAATATTAAATGCATCACAGAAACGGATAAAACGAGCTCCTTTTCTGGATGAGTTGATATCCAATACTCCCGCTAAATATTTTGGTTGGTTTGCAACAATACCAACAGATCTTCCGTTGAAACGTGCAAAACCAATAATAATATTTGGAGCATAGTTGGGTTGAATATCTAAGAAATCACCATCATCAACAATCGCATGAATCACCTCTTTCATATCGTAAGGTTTATTTGGATTGTCAGGAATGATTTGATTTAATTTATCTTCTAATCTGTTGATTGGGTCCTTTGTTGGAACATGTGGTGGCTCTTCCATATTGTTAGATGGAATATAACTCAATAGTTTTCTGATGGTTTGTAGTCCAATCTCTTCATTTTCAACAGCAAAATGAGCTACGCCTGATTTTGTAGAGTGTACGGTTGCACCTCCTAAATCTTCAACAGTCACATCTTCATTGGTAACCGTTTTTACCACTTTTGGCCCTGTTACAAACATGTAACTGGTGTTTTTAACCATCATGATAAAGTCTGTCAATGCAGGAGAATACACAGCACCACCGGCACAAGGTCCAAAAATAGCAGAAATTTGAGGAACAACACCGGATGCCAGAATATTTCTCTG
>JAEWUL010000258.1 GCA_023459435.1 Bacteroidota bacterium | reverse complement strand
TACTTCTGCGTTTTGGAAAACTCCACCAACCAATTGTTGATTTCATGATTCAGTTCTGTGTTTTCTTTATTGAGGACCCAGTTCCGTTCGTAAACAGGGCCTATGGGGTCAAAAACTTTCAAAGAAGGATAAAAGGGAAGAAGTGTAACAGCCAGGTTGTAATCGCAAACCATATAATCGATCTCTTTATCTTCCAGTAATTCAAAAAGTTCTTCACTATTGTATTCTTTCATATACACCAGCTTAAACCGCTTTTTTTCAATATCTTTAGCGGACATAAAATGGTGATAATAGGTAGGAACATATAGGTTTTTTATGGTATCCGGATTAAACTCCAGATCTGAACGCCCAATAATAACAGGGTGTGTAAATGAATGAGGATAGGAGAAGGTTAAAAGTGGGGTTACCATGCCCCATCTGCGAAAATCAAGGGCAATGATATCATAGTTGTTTTTAAAAACCTCTTTGTAAATAGAGTCAAACTGAGAACAAACGGAGATATCCAGTTTTTTACCGATCGCTTTACCCAGTTCTTTTAAAAGATCATACTGAAACCCAATGGGTGTACCCTTATAGATAAAATAATCTGATGCATGAAAGTTAAGTAAAACTTTAATCGAATCTTTTTTAGAGTTAAAAATGGAAACCTCTTTTTGTATGGAGACTTTGGGTGGGGGAGGATATAAAATAAACAGAACCACCATAAGTAGCACTGTTGCAATGATCAGGAACAAATACGAAGAAAAAGATCTCTTCAAAGGTGAAAAATTTGGTTACTATGGTTTGATGATATTATTGTTGTATCATCAATATGGTTTTCTCAACCTCTTCATTAGGCATAAGTTTCACTTGTCCGGCCCCGATATAAGATCTATAAACGCCTAGAGAATCGGTAAAAGAATACGTTGCTTTCACATCAAGCAATGCTTCATAAGGAAAGGTGTGTGAGAAACTGCCTGTTGCATTGGTATTGCCTTCAGCTTGAGCAAAGGCAGCATAGTTATCTTTACCGATTTGAACAACAGCTCCAATCACAACATCGCCTGTATCGATTCCGGTTTCAGAGAAATTACAAATAATTTTAACAGGGAAGGTCGTCTCTTTATCACAACTTGAAAAAAGGAGTACCAAAACTACTGCAATAACAACAGGTAAAAATAGAAAAGCTTTTTTAATCATTTTATTATAATTTAATGTGCAAAAATATAAAAATTCTTTCATTAATGTTTTATAATAATTTTTTTTTATTTTTGCGACCGAATTACGATCTCATAAAACTCAAAATACTATGACAAAAATGCCCCCATTACTACGACTACTTCAGAGATATTACATCACAATTTTATTAAACGATTCATTCATTTTCAATATGTTGCGAAAATGAAAGGGGAATTGTTTTACAGATTGGCGTTAAATTTTGTCCCAGGAATTACTAACGCCTGTATTAAAAAGCTGATCCAGACTTTTGGAACAGCGGAACAGATCTTTCATACACCACAAGAAAAGATTCAAAAAACACAAAAAACTAAAATCCCTGAGATCAGATTGGATCATGAACTTATAAAGCAAGCGGAGGCAGAGATCCAGTTTATGGAAAAAAAAGGGATCAAAATCTGTTTCTTTGATGACATGGATTATCCTAAAAGGATGCTTTTATGTTCAGGTAATCCCAATTTGTTTTTCTATAAAGGGGAACCTTTGTTTGGTGAGGAACGCTATTTATCGATTGTAGGAACAAGAGATGCTACCTCTTATGGAATGGATGTTGTTCATAAAATGGTATCTGAAATTGCACCCTATAATCCCATTATTGTTAGCGGATTAGCGATTGGAATTGATACAATAGCACATGAGGCCGCTTTACAAAACGGATTAAAAACCATAGGGATAATGGGATCAGGCTTTGGAAGGTTCTATCCTGCTTCCAATTACAAGCTTGCCCAAAGGATGTTGGAATCAAAAGGAACTATAATATCAGAATTTGTTTATCAAACATTACCTGACAAACCCAATTTCCCCAAAAGAAATAGACTTATTGCCTCCATCTCCGATGCTACTTTAGTCATTGAAACCAAAATGAAGGGGGGAAGTGTGATCACTGCCAACATGGCATCGTTATATAAAAGAAAAGTTTTTGCAATACCCGGTTCCATTTTTGAGCCCCATCAAACGGGTTGTAATGCTTTGATCAAAAGTGGATTTGCAGAAATGATCTCGTCAGGTGAAGAGATTGTTGAATATATGGGATGGAATCGTACCTCAACAGATTATATTCAACCAAAACTATTTTTAGATTTGACAAAGGAACAGGAACTTATTTATGACATCATTCAGATTAAAGGACAGATATCTATTGATGAACTCACTGCAAATGCACCCCATTTCAGCTCCTCCAAAATTGCCGGCCTTTTATTACAGTTGGAATTTCAAGGGTTGATAGAGTGTAGACCCGGAAAGATCTATCGGTTGATTCGAAGATAGAATAAAAAATATCTGGGTCGGGGATCATAAAGTATAATTGCCAAAAAGAAAAAGGTGGGAATAGTAGTTGATTTTGAGGGAGGACTCCCCGACTGCCGGATATGAGCCAAAGATAGCACGGGAATAACGTATTTTTTTAGTTAAAAAAAAAAGGATTTAAAAAGTTATTACAGTTATCAACACCACATTGATTTCCAATAGTATAAAAAATTTAAAATAAAGAAAAAAAG
>JAEWUL010000257.1 GCA_023459435.1 Bacteroidota bacterium | reverse complement strand
GAGCCTGTACCGAAGATATTGCACGTTACATCGGGAGTTTTGATTTCTGCACCACCATCTCCACAGCTTGTTCATCCGCAGCCAACGCTATCATACTGGGCGCCAACATGTTAAAACAAGGCTTGTTGGATGCTGTAATTGTAGGTGGTTCTGAGTGTATCACTAAATTTCATCTTAATGGGTTCAACACTTTGATGATACTGGATAAAGAACCATGCAAACCTTTTGATGCCAACCGTGGAGGGATCACTCTTGGTGAGGGAGCTGCTTACCTGGTTATGGAAACCGAAAAACACGCTTTAAGAAGGGACGCTGAGCCTTTGTGTTATCTTAGTGGGTATGGAAATGCCTGCGATGCCTATCACCAGACAGCCTCATCCCCTGACGGAAAAGGGGCCATACTATCTATGCAGAAAGCGCTGGAAATGAGCAAACTCAATATTTCTGACATTGGATACATCAATGCACATGGTACAGGGACTCAGAACAACGATCTATCGGAAGGGATTGCCATTTCTACATTATTTCAGAAGGTTCCTCCTATCAGTTCCACAAAAGCATTTACCGGACACACCACCAGTGCTGCAGGATCTGTTGAAACAGTGATCTCCATAATGGCTATGTTGCTCGATTTCCTTCCGGCAAATCTCAATTTTAAAACCAAGATGGAAGAGTTGAACTTTGAACCGGTGAAACATACTATTACCAACTATTCATTTGATCATTTTCTTAAAAATTCGTTTGGATTTGGAGGCAACAACACCAGTCTCATTTTTTCCAAACATTAAAACCAATACAACATGCTGTATATAAATGGAATAGGATCAGTTTCGATTCAGAATGGGGAACAACTAACACTTCCGGATTGGGGGACAACCAACTATCTGAGGTGTACTGAACCCGATTTTTCTGCTTTTATACCCCCGATGGTTGCCCGTAGAATGAGTAAACTGATAAAAAGATCGATTGTGGCCTCTAAAATGTGTCTGGATGATGCACAAATTGAACTTCCGGATGCGATCATATCGGGTACCGGGCTGGGTTGTATTGAGGAAACTGAAAAATTCCTCCTTTCAATGATTGAACAAAAGGAGACTTTTCTGCAACCGACCCATTTTATTCAATCAACACATAACACGATAAGTTCTCAAATCGCGATGAACCTAAAGTGTTACAGTTATAATACTACTTATTCCCATTTAGGCACCTCCTTTGAAAGTGCTCTTTTTGATGCCTTTTTACAAATTAAATCGGGTCAGATCAGCAATGCACTAGTGGGTGGTTTTGATGAGATGACTCCCGATTATAAAAACATGCTGGCGAAGATCGGTTTTGTAAAAGAAACGCCATTTTCTTTTGAAGATTTTAAAAAATCTACCACCAAAGGAAGTGTTTTGGGGGAAGGTTCCAATGCGCTTTTACTCTCATCAGAAAAAACAAAAAACAGTTATATGGCTATCAAAGATATGAAAATCTTTCATGCCTCCAATCATATTGCTGATACCAAAAAAAATATCGCCGAATTTCTGAAAGGTAATGATCTTACACTTCATGATCTGGATGGAATTATGATGGGTCTCAACGGAGATCATCGCAATGACATGGTGTATGATAAAATTTATGAGGAGGATCCTTTGAAATATGTTCATCTGGTGTACAAACATTTGTCTGGGGAGTATTTCACTTCAGCGGCGTTTGGAGTCAACATGCTGGCTCAAATTATACAGGATCCTAAATTTTCTCGACTATTGTTAAGGAAATATCATCCGACCAGACCCTTAAAACAAATCCTATTTCATAATCACTATCAGAATAAATCTCATAGTTTAATTTTATTTGAAAAATGTTAAAATTGATCAGTTTAGTTACCATTCAATGTTTTTTACTTACGGCCTCACAGGTTTTTTTAAAAAAAGCATTGTTGGCATTTGGAAAGTTTCATTTCAGTCTATCATACTTTAAGGAAGTCTTCACCAACTTTAACTTTGCTTTAAGTGGCTTATCCATTGCAGCGGCATCGATTATCTGGATGTATGTGTTAAAAAAATTTGAGTTTAGTGTCGCATATCCGCTTATAAGCATCAGTTATGTTTTTGGGTTACTGGCCGCTTATTTTATTTTTCATGAAACCATCTCCTGGACCCGCTGGTTGGGTGTAGCCATCATCATGATTGGTGTCGTTTTGGTTGTTCAAAAATAAAAATGATTAATCTATTGTGTATTTTAATAGTCTAATGAAAAATAAGTTCAAAATTCCAATGTCGATTTATAAAATTATAATATTAACAATATTTATAGGTACTTCAGTCTATTCATCTTATGGGCAGTCCGATTTCAAACCGATACCGGAAAGCCAGCTGACTTCCCTTAAAGCACAAATTAAAGCTAAGAATGCACAAATCAACACGTTAACATGTCCTTTTTCACAAACCAAACATCTTTCGATGCTCAAAAATCCGGCCGTTAGTGAAGGGATCATGTATTTTAAAAAACCCTCTCAATTCAGGTGGGAATACACTAATAATCCCAGGTTCATCTTTGCACAAAACGGGCAAACCATCTACACCAAATCGGGAGATCAGGTTCAGATTGTCAAAGATAATAGTGCATTACTCTATCAGGAGATCTCCAAACTGGTGATTCAGTCTGTGAATGGTTCGATCCTTGAAAATTCCAAAGAGTTTACCACACAATATGAAGAGAATAAAAAATATATCAAAATTGTTCTGACCCCCAAACAACGAAACGTTAAAAAGTTTATCTCTTCTATACACCTGTTATTAGATAAGAAGAGTTTTTTAGCTTCACAAATCATCATGAATGAACCCAACGGGGATTACACTACAATAAAATTTGACAATATATCTGTAAATCAACCTATTAACGAATCTTTATTTATTTTAAAATAAAAACAATGATTTTACTAAACGACTTCTACCACATCAAAGAATCTGCCAGAATCAAAGAGGATCTATATGAATATCAGATTGTATTCCAGATACAACATGATATTTTTAAAGCACATTTTCCAAACCAGCCAATAGTTCCCGGTGCATGTTTGTCTCAAATCTCTAAAGAACTCGTAGAGCAGATTGAACATAACCCCATCCATATTCTTCGGTTTCATCAGTTAAAATTTTTAAATACGATCAATCCGGAACAGTTCGCAGAAATCACTGTTCAGATCGAATTGAAACAAGAAAAACCATTTTCAAAAGCTCAGATAAAATTTTATCACGAATCAAACACTTTTGCAAAATTGGATTACCAATACGAATAATTATGGTTCTGCATAAAAACACAGATGGTTTACTTCCTGTTTGTGTGGTTATTCCAACTTATAACCATGCTCCCTTTTTAGAAGAGGTATTAAACCGTTGCTTTTCCCAATCTTTACCCATTATTGTAATTAATGATGGTTGCACTGATCAAACACTATCTGTTATTGATCAAATTTTACAAAACAAACCTGAAGAGATCCCATTTGTATTAGTGAACTTTTCCAAAAATCGAGGAAAAGGTGCAGCTATAAAAGCAGGGGCTCATAAAGCACTTGAACTCGGCTTTCATGGTATGATCACTATCGATAGTGACAGTCAGCACAATCCTGAAGAGATTCCATTGTTTTTAGAGCAGGCTCTTCGCACACCCGATGCTATCATAATTGGCTCCAGAGGGTTGTCACATGAGAATATGCCCAAAAAAAACACAACTGCAAACAAAATCTCCAATTTCTGGTTCCACTTCCAAACCTTAACCCATCTTCCTGATACCCAATCGGGATTTAGATACTATCCTTTATCCTGTTTTAAAAAAATCATTTGGTTTACAGATCGTTACAATTTTGAACTCGAAGTGATGGTGCGAAATATCTGGAGAGGATACTCCATTATCCCCATCCCAATTACAGTTTATTATCC
>JAEWUL010000256.1 GCA_023459435.1 Bacteroidota bacterium | reverse complement strand
GTATAATATGCCCAATTTTGGCATAGTAAACAATGCCCCATTCTCTAAAATAAAAGTAACTTTCGTTTCTGATAATTTCATGCAAAATGAAGGTTTCGAAATGGAGTATTATGCGATTGTTGGAATTGAAGATCAATCTAATCTTACAGATTTAAGTTATTTCCCAAATCCGGCTCAGGATTTTGTAACCATCACTTTTTCGAATGAGGATGCTCAAAATATCAAATGCTCCATCGTTGATGTTACCGGTAAAGTTGTTTTTCTAGAGACTCTGTCACATCAAGGGGGTGAATTTACCAAAACAATCAACATCAGTGAATTTGCTAAAGGGATCTATTTCTTAAACTTACAAACAAAAACAGGTAAAGCAGGAGGAAAACTCATCGTTCAATAAAACCAACATCATGTGTTCATGGAAAAACATCGGGTTGTTATTGGTATTGTTTCTTACAAAAACATTACTGGCTCATGATGTATATCCTGAACACCATCAAAGCATCTCATTTGTTGAGAATAAAAAACAATGGGATGAGCGGGTTCTTTTTCGATTAGATTACCAAAACACGACACTTTTTTTTGAAGAGAATGGGATCACATACAACATTTGTGACCCAGAAGTGATAGACAAAATTCATGATTTAAAATTTAAGGGAAAAGATCAAAAAGATCATAACAGTACCTTAAAAATTAAGAATCATGCATATAAAGTAACGTTTTTAAACATCTCATCTGATATTCAAGTAATTGGAAATGAGAAGCACCCATTTTACCATAATTACTATCTGGGTAATGATGCACAGAAATGGGCTTCTTTTGTTTCTGTATTCAAATCAGTTACTTACAAAAACATCTATAAAGGAATTGATCTTGTCTATTTTGAAGAAGCAGATCAGCTAAAGTATGAGTATCATCTTGAAGCCGGAGTGGACCCTGGTCAAATTAAATCTTCTTATCAAGGTGATATCCAACTCAAACTGAAAGATGGGGCTTTGTTGATTCAAACCAGTATCGGTAATTTAAAAGAGTTAAAGCCAATAGCCTACCAGTTAGATCATTCAGGGAATAAGATTTCTGTTCCCTGTTGGTATGTTTTAAACAACGGTGAAGTTTCCTATCGTATAGGTGAATATGATAAGAGTCTCCCCTTGGTTATCGACCCAACCCTCATTTTTTCCACCTTTACTGGTTCATTTGCAGACAACTGGGGTTTCACGGCCACTTATGATTTGAATGGAAACATGTATGGAGGTGGAATCGCCTTTTCAACTGGTTATCCTACCACATTAGGAGCATATCAAACCAATTTTAATGCTATTGTAGATGTTTCTATTTCAAAATTTAACGAAACAGGAAATGCCTTAATCTTTTCTACATATTTGGGAGGTAACCAATCCGAGCTTCCACATAGTCTTATAGTAAACCAAAACAATGAACTCTATGTTTTTGGGACTACAGGATCCTCCAACTTTCCTATCACGACTAATTCGTTTCAGACTCTGTTTAAAGGGGGGCCACAGGTTATTTGCAGTAATAGCATCACCTATTCCAACGGTTCAGATATCTTTATTGCCAAATTGAATCAGAGTGGATCTCAGCTACTGGCATCTACTTATCTAGGTGGAACTAGTAATGACGGTTTAAATACCGCAATTCCATTACGAAAAAATTATGCTGATGAAGTTCGTGGAGAGATCATTTTAGATCAAAACAGCAATGTATATATCACATCATCAACCTTATCAAATGATTTTCCAACAACAACAAGTGCTTATTCCACACAATTATCAGGTTCACAAGATGCTATCATTTGTAAGTTAAATCACACCCTTACTCATTTAATATGGAGCACCTATCTGGGTGGTTCCAACAGTTCATCTACTGCAGGATACAGTATCTCTTTAGGGGAAAACAACAGTGTATATATCACGGGTGGAACAAATGCAGCCAATCTTTCAACATCTCAGGATGCATACCAACCACAATATGCAGGTGGAATAGCTGATGGATTTGTAGCTCATATTGATCCAAATGGGGCATCGATACTTGCTTTGACCTATTTTGGAAGTTCTCTTTATGACCAGGCCTATCTGATAAAAACTGACAAATACTTTCATCCCCATATTGTTGGGCAAACCAATGCACTAGTCAATACTTTTATCATAAATGCAGCATGGCATAGTGGTATTGGGCAGTTTATTACAAAATTTACACCTGCTTTAGACTCCGTGATCTGGTCTACAGAGTTTGGTAATTCATTAGGAGGCCCTGACATTTCACCTACAGCCCTGCTTGTAGATGTTTGTAACAGAATCTATCTGTCAGGTTGGGGTGGACCACTCATAAATGGTTTTGGAGGAACTTCAGGGCTTCCTATCACTTCAGATGCTTTTCAAAATACAACAGATGACAATGACTATTACCTCATGTGTATTTCTGACGATGCATCTTATCTCTTATATGGATCTTTTTTTGGAAGTGCACTTGTAAATAGTAGGGAACATGTAGATGGTGGTACCAGCCGGTTTGATAAACAAGGGAGGATATACCAGGCCGTGTGTGCCGGTTGTGGCGGAAACAGCAGTTTCCCTACAACACCAGGAGCCTATTCACAAACCAATAACAGTGGCAACTGTAACCTTGCCGTGTTTAAAATTGATTTCAACCTCCCTGCAGTCGTTTCAGAATTCAATATGCCCAATACGGTTTGTGCTCCCGCTACAGTTGCTTTCAACAACCAATCTTTGATTATTGGTGGGAACACCTCCTTTTTCTGGGATTTTGGGGATGGGACAACCTCATCTGAGTTCATGCCAACACATACATACAACCAGGCCGGAATTTACAATATAACCCTGATTGTTCACGATTTAGGAAGTTGTAATTTTTCTGATACATTAGTCAAACCCATCATGGTTCTAGCCAATTCCACATATACCCTACCCCAACAAACAATCTGCACCGGAGAATCGATTCAGATTGGCCTTCCACCTGCTCCTCAGGATGAAGTAACCTATCTGTGGATCCCTGCTACTGGATTGAATAACCCCACTATTTCAAACCCAATTACTACGGTTACCAGTTCTACAACATACACTTTACTGGTTTCTAATGGTATATGTAGTGATACTATAACCCAGACCGTTGAACTGGTTGATATTGATATTGATATGAGTCCTGTTTACACTATTTGTGAAGGAGATACCCTAAATATTGAACCTATCGTTTCTTCCAATGTTCCGGTTCAATATCATTGGTCTTATACGCACACTTTTTCCAGCATTATCAATACCGACTACTCCACTCCTAACCTCACCATCTATCCTTTTCCTAACGGTACAACCCTTTATCTGAAAGTATTCAATGGAGATTGTGAAGTGGTTCAAAGTACCATGGTTACTATTTCAACGCTTAATGTAATGGTACCTGAGCCACTGGTTGTTTGTTTTGGAGATCCGATTCAAATCAATTTAACCGTCAATCCAAACAACTGCACATTTGTATGGAGCCCTTCTGAATACATCCTTTCAGGAGCTGATAGTAGCTCTCCTACTGTTGATCCTCCCACATCAACAACTTTTTCAGTTACAGTAACAAGCCCGCAAAACTGTCAGAAACAGCTCTCCATCCCAGTGACGGTTCAGTCAGGAACGTTCTTAAACACTTTTAATGCATGGTGTCTGGATCCATATATTTTCTTAGGAGAATCAACATTATTAGAATCCAATCTACTCACAGACCATGAGTATCAATATTCGTGGACACCTGCATTACACCTTACTACCCCATTTGAACATAATACTTCAGCTCAGCCCATAGTTACAACTTTGTATACCTTAAAAGTGACAGATACTTTCGGATGCTTTAAAACAGATACAGTAACCGTTTTTGTAACAGAAAGGATCTGCGAAGAACCTTATGTATACATTCCAAATGCTTTCACACCGAATGGAGATGGAAATAATGATATTTTATACGTAAGAAGTGAAATATTAGAAACGTTCACATTCCGGATATATAACCGTTTAGGGGAACTTCTATTTGAAACTACAAATACACAATCCGGCTGGGATGGTAAATTTAAAGGTGAAAAATGCATTCCCGGGGTTTATGATTATTATTTGGAAGGAAAATGCAACAATAAGGAATATATACTTAAAAAAGGAAATATTACATTAATCAGATAAAAACATGAGTATGAAAAAACGAATTATCATTTATCTAGCCTCTGCAATGATCTGTTTTTTCAGTTTTTCAGGTTGTACAAAATTTGACGACTTGTTTAATTTTGAAAATATTTCAGGCCTTGAAGGTAACTCCTCTTGGGGTGTTCCCATTATCAATGCAAAGTACACCATTGGAGATGTAATCCAGCG
>JAEWUL010000255.1 GCA_023459435.1 Bacteroidota bacterium | reverse complement strand
ACATCCTTGCAGGCATCTCAAACGAATAGTTCCGGTGAGTTAGAGATTGAGATCCATGTAAGTGCTCAAAATGACTAAATATGAAAAGGTTCTTCATTTTATTAGGTTCCATTGTGCTATTGCTTTTTGCCCATTCAGCAAAGGGGCAGATTTCCGGTTTTGAGTAATTGTCAAATCTTAATACAGATGATTTAAATTATGGATTTCATACCATAACCTTCATGATGAGAATCTAATCGTTACGTTGTACAATTTCGAAGGGAAAATGATTAGAAAATATGGATTTTTAAATACCAATATGATTGAATGTGATTTAAAAAATGATCCTGCAGGTTTATATTTTTTAAAAGTAGATTCTGAATTAGGATCCACTTCCATTCAGGTGATTAAACTTTAAATCAAAAATAAAGTCATATCATTATGAATCTTTTGAATATGAAAACCATAATCATTTTAATAAATATTTTAATATTTACATACACTTCAGTTGCACAAGTAGTTGCAAATGCGGGGCCTGATATTCATAGTTGCCCTGATGATCCTTATGCAGATTTTATTCCAATTGGGGGCTCCCCTACTGCTCAATTTGGGACGCCTCCTTATACTTATGAATGGAGTATGGAAGATATTGTTGCAGGTGGTGGTTGCTCATATATTTTTATTCAAACCGATGATGTATTGGATGATATAACAGCATCTAATCCCACTATCACGGATCGTTATGCTGCAAACAGAATATCCTTTTTTCTCAAAGTTACCGATGCAATGGGAGTAGAATCATATGACACTTGTGTTGTTACTTTCTCCAACTTTGTTTATAATATGACTTTTTTCACCTATCAAATCAACCCTGGAGACTCTGTTTTATTAAATCAACCGATCAATATCACTGGTGGTTTTCCTCCATTAACATACCATTGGAAACCTGAGGATGGCTTATCCGCGACACATTTTGAAACTGCCTTTTGGGCAAAACCTGATCAAACTACTTTTTATTACGTCACCATTACAGACGATATGGGTTGTCAGGCAACCGGGACACCATACTATAATGTGGTAGTAAATACTACGGGAATCAATGAAGCATATGAAAAAGAATCTCTTCAAATCTATCCTAATCCCACATCAGACTTTCTGAACATTTCCAATATAGATCTCCCCATTATAAAAACAACTATTTATGATCTTCAGGGTAAAAAGATTCAGGATGTGGATCCACAATCTCGTATCCTAGACCTTCAAAATTTGAATCCTGGCATCTATATTATTCACATACAAACTGTAAAAAATTCAATAGTAAAGAAATTTCAGAAGTTGTAACTGAGATATTGAGTATACTTTTAACTTCTTGCTTTCCCCCAACGAAGCACTGAACTTATATTCTACTAAATAACGGGAGAAGTTTTCTGGAAAAAGCAGATTTATCGAAACATACAAAATATACTGATTTTGCATCCGAACAGTACCCGTATTTTAGTAGAATATCGATTCATCGCTCATTTGTACATCCAGTCGAAAGCAGTTTGAATGCTGATATGATGAACTTCTGAATCTTCCACTGCATTAGGGATGTGGAGGGCGCCGAAGGCGGTACGAGCTGGAACGAGCGCCGCGATGGAGGTTCTGAATTGGGATCGATTTTGTTTAGCGAAGTGCAGCGAAGTACGGAAGCGATAGCGGACCCCGGAACAAGCCCGACGGCAGGTATATACGCCCTTAATGGGCGTATATATCTGCCGGAATGCCCAAAAAAAAGAAAAAAGTAGAAACTAATAAGTTAAAAATTATTGATATTCTGATACAAATAAGTACGATCAAACCAATTTTTTCCGTAACTTTGTAAGTGATTTAATAAAAAACAATTCAATTATATTACACTGATTATGAACAACTTCTCACATCTACACGTCCATACTGAATATTCTATCCTGGATGGATTAGCCAAAATTCCTCAACTTATTGCCAAAGCTTATCATGATGGGCAAAGAGCTATTGCTATTACAGATCATGGAAATATGTATGGTGTTTTTGAATTTGTGAAAGAGGTTGAAAAATTTAATAAATCATCATTAGCAATCCCTTCTGAACCCATGAAAGCTATTGTTGGTTGTGAAGTGTATGTAGCTCCTAATGGTGTTCAGAATAAAGGTTCTAAAGAGAACAGAAGTGGCCGGCATCTGATTTTGTTGGCTAAAAATATGGAAGGATACAGAAATTTATCTACTTTAGTTTCTATTGGATTTCAAGCTGAAAACTACTATTACACTCCCAGAGTAGATAAAGAGATTTTAAAAATGTATAGCCAAGGGCTCATTGCCTGTTCCGCTTGTCTGGGTGGTGAGATCCCTCAAGCGATTATGAAATATAATAATGTTTCCAAATCGAATCAATATGCTGATTTACTTGATTTGCAAGCAGCTGAAACTGTATTACAAGAGTATCTTGACATTTTTGGAGATGATTTCTATTTAGAGATGCAAAATCATGGACATCCGGAACAGTTTTTGGTCAATAAAGCCATCAAACAATTATCTGAAAAGTATCAGGTTCCCTATGTTGCAACCAATGATGTTCATTTTGTCAATCAGTTTGATTTTGAAGCACATAGAATCTTATTGTGTATTAATACTGGTCGTGATTATACCAGTCCAGATGCTGCTGTTCAGGAGAGTGAAGGGGATAATGGATTGTTATATACCGGGGAAGAGTTTTTAAAAACCACAGAAGAGATGGTGCAATTGTTTTCCGAATATCCAGAAGCTATTTCCAATACGCAGCTTATTGTGGATAAGGTAGAGCGGATTAAATTGAGCAATGAGGTTTCTTTGCCTGCCTTTGAAGTACCTGAAGCGTTTGAAGATCAGAACACCTATTTCAAGCAT
>JAEWUL010000254.1 GCA_023459435.1 Bacteroidota bacterium | reverse complement strand
GCTAAAAGCCACTATTGAAGCGGTTCGGGAACAATTTCCGGACAGGAAGCTTATCGCTTGTATGGAATTGCACACTTTCAGCAGTTTAACCCAACAGTTTCTGGAAGAATATCATGGAAGTATGGATTTAGCTGATATGGCCATTGTATTTTATAATCCTGAGGCAGTGGCACATAAAAAACTTCCACCCATTGAACCTGAGGTGATTTACAACTCATTTGGAAGAAAAAATCTGCTTGTTTTAAACGATTCTAACGTTTTAGAGTCTAAACTTTTTGAAATCGGGAATCATAATAGTGTCTTTTTAATGATGTCATCAGGCAATTTTAATGGAATTCATTTGACCGATTTCTCAAAAAAAATGGTACATTTGCGGCCTTAAAAAAAATATTATTCAATAACTCAAAAATTTAAATATTATGAAAAAAATCAATTTAAGTTTTTTGTTAGTTCTC
This sequence comes from Bacteroidota bacterium, assembly GCA_023459435.1. Taxonomy (GTDB): domain Bacteria; phylum Bacteroidota; class Bacteroidia; order Bacteroidales; family WCHB1-69; genus UBA5429. Next base: position 4,813 of record JAEWUL010000254.1, on the reverse strand, counting down.
TTTGCGTCTGTTGTCTTTGCACAACCACAAATTAAATTTGACAACACAACTTATGACTTTGGTACCATCAAAGAAGAAAAAGGAAAAGTAACGGGTAGATTTGAATTTACCAATACGGGTGATCAGGATTTAATGATCGTAAAAGTACAACCAGGTTGTGGCTGTACAGCTGCCAATTACACACGTACAGCGGTTCCTCCCGGAGGGAGAGGTTTTATTGATGCCACTTATGATCCTTACGGCAGGCCTGGCAATTTTCATAAAAACATCAGGGTAACAACCAACGAACCCAGATTTACCGATCCCAATGCGGCTCCTATTCAAATATTTATTAAAGGGACTGTAGAAAAAAGGCCACCTACAGTGTATGAATTAGCCGGTTACAAAGAGGGGAACGGTATGATCAGAGTGAAAGAGAGAAATGGGAAAATTTCAACAACGAACGCCCAAAAAGCCAAATATGACTTTTTAATTAAGAACTTCAGCAAAGTACCATCTCCAATTGAGTTTACCAATTTACCTAAACATATCACGGTTGAGACCTCATTCGGGAAGGAACTCAAACCGGATCAAGAGGGGAAAATCACTGTGATCTATGATGCTGAACTCAAAAATCAAATCGGAAATTTCAGAGAAGTGGTTGTACTTACGAGCAATGATTCCATTGAAAAAAAGATTGCATTACATTTAGAAATGTCTGTAAAGGAAGATTTTTCAAAACTCACCCCTGAGCAATTAAAAAAAGCTCCTGTTCTCCATTTGGAAACGGACACTATTCGTTTTGGAGATTTGGTTAAGAACACTCAATCAGATAAAACGATCAAAGTAACCAACAAAGGGAAATCTTCATTGTTGATCAGACAAATCATTCCAAGTCGCAGCGTTTACACTGTAAAAGCAGAATCTATGACGATTGAACCGGGCCAGACTGTTGTTTATACAATCAATATGAACCCAAGAAATCTGGTTGGAGTACAAAATGCTACCATTGACTTTATCAGCAACGATCCCAGAACACCAACCAAAACGTTGGTTATTCTTGGCAATGTGAAACCATAACAGTTATAACAATTGCCAATCGGCGATTTTCATATCATCATCTTGTAATATAGCAAGATAATTCAAATAACGTGAGGAGGGGATTTTACCCTCCTCAACTGCTTTTATAACAGCACAACCCGGTTCATGTTGATGAGAACAATCGGAAAATTTACAACAATTATTATACTGCCGTATTTCAGGAAAATAGTCTCTGATCTCCTCTTTGGAATACTCAATCAACCCAAACTCCTTAATCCCGGGAGTATCAATGATAAAGCTTTTATCATTCAAGGGAAACATTTGAGCAAATGTAGTGGTATGTTTTCCTTTTTTATGGGTTTCTGAGATCTCCCCTACCTTTAGATTAAGATTGGGATATATCTTGTTGATCAAAGCAGATTTACCCACACCCGAATGCCCACTGAACAGTGACACATTCCCTTCCATTTTTGATTTCAAATGATTCAGACTGGACAAATCGTGAATGGAAGTATAAAGTATATCATAACCAATAGATTGATACATATCCGCTACTTGGTGTAACGCATTCAATTCCTCTTCTGAATAAAGATCCATTTTATGGAAGAGGATGGTCACGGGAATTCTAAAACCTTCGGCAGCAACCAAAAATCTATCGATAAAGCCTAATGAGGTTCTCGGTTCTTTAAGGGTTACGACCAAGAAGGCTCTGTCAATATTAGCAGCTATAAGATGATTTAATTTGGAAAGATTCGTTGATTTTCTATTGATATAATTCTTTCGGTTCTGGATATTGGTGATGGTTCCGGTACCATCTTCCAAGAGATCAAAATAGACATAATCTCCTACAACAATCGGATTTGTATTTTTAATCCCTTCAATTCTATATTTACCTCTCAGGCGACAATTATAGGTTGTATTGGAGTCATCCAATACTTCATACCAATGACCGGTTGATTTCAGAACAAGGCCTAACATAAGTTTAAGGTATTAAGACCACCCGGAAGCCGAGGCAATTCATTTTCTGGGATTGGTTGCCACTATTTCTGTAGGTAATTCTGGAATAAGTCTGATTATCCAACCAGCTTCCACCGCGATAGACCCGGGTAGTTCCTGTTGCCGGACCTGTTGGATTCTCTTTATTTTCAGGAGTATAAGGGGCATAGTAATCGGCACACCATTCCCAAACATTTCCATTCATATCATAAATATTGAGTTCATTGGGTAAAAGGTTTCCCACTCCATGATACATTCCATTTGAGTTTTCTTTATACCAAGCCACTTTTTTGATCTCTTTATGACCTGCAAAAATTGTATTCTTGGATTTGTTTCCCCCTTTGGCTGCATATTCCCATTGTGCTTCAGTAGGAAGAGCAAAATGAAGATTGGTTAAATGATTCAGTTTTTTAATAAATTCCTGGGCATCATCCCAGCTCACATTGGCCACAGGGAAATTATTATTCTTAAAAGAGTTTGGATTATTCCCAACCAATTCCAGATACAATAGTTGTGTCACTTCGTATTGAGCTATGAAAAAAGAAGAGAGTTTAACAGTTTGAACCGGCTTTTCATATTCTGTACAGAGTGTGTCGGTTTGTTCCATACAACCCATTTTAAAAGAACCACCCTCCACATATATCATTTGAGCAAGCAACTCAGTGATCACTTTTTTTTGGAGGCTGGAAGAATTTCGACTCCAGGCTAACTTCAGTTTTTTGTTTGAATTTCCCACTTTATACCAGATGGTATCTCTTGAGATAGCATCCAAAGAATCGTTGGTTTTAAAAAATTGCTCCCTTTTATCAACCACTTGTGTATTGCTTTTTTTACAAGAGGAACACACAATTGAATTTACTGTAATAAAAACAAGAACAAAAATGCCGTAATTTAAATTCTTTTTAAAAAAACCATCCATTTTTACAATGATTTTAATCCCATAATCTCCCGAACATCACGGATCGTTTTTTGAGCATTTTCTCTTGCTTTTTCAGCACCGAGGCGAACAACCTTAGACAAATAATCCTGATCTCCTCTCAATGATTGAATTTTGTCGTATATAGGAGCTGTATATTGAATGATATCTGAAGCCAGCTGTTTTTTTAAATCTCCATAACGGATTTGACAATTTTGGTACTGTTCTTCAAAAAAAGTAAGTATTTCCGGAGATGATACAGCTTGCATCAACACAAAAAGGTTTTCAACAGACTGTGGTTTAGGTTGATTGGGTTCAGTAGGGCCGGAGTCTGTGACAGCTTTCATCACTTTTTTCCGGATTATTTCGGGAGTATCGGTAAGATAAATACAAGAGTTTTCATTATCTGATTTTGACATTTTGGTAGATCCATCCAAACCGGGAATCTTCACCAGTTGTTCTCCGAAATTATAAGCTACCGGAAGTTTAAAATAGTCTACTTTATAAAAATGATTAAACCGTTGAGCAAAGTCACGTGTCATTTCCAAATGTTGTTCCTGATCTTTCCCAACCGGAACTTTATCTGCTCTGTGTAATAGGATATCAGAAGCCATCAAAACAGGATAGCCCAGAAGGCCCACATTTACATTATCAGGCTGACGTCTTACTTTTTCTTTGAAAGAGCTCACTCTCTGTAATTCTCCAACATAAACATGCATCGATAAAAGAAGATTTAATTCACAAACCTCAGGGAGATCACTTTGGATATAGATTACAGCTTTTTCAGGATCCAAACCTGCAGCTAAATAATCGATCAACACATTTCTGATATGTGTATTCAATTCTGATGATTTGGGATGTGTGGTGAGGGAGTGATAATCTGCGATAAAAAAATAACAATTATTTTCCTCCTGCATCCTTATAAAATTCTTTAAAGCACCAAAATAGTTGCCCAAATGTAGAAAACCTGTAGGTCTGATTCCGCTTAAAACTGTGTCCATATTCATTAAAAAAAAACATTTGCAAAATTACACGTTTTTCTTTGTCGAACGAACAATAATTTTTATTATTATTGTAAAATAATTTTTGAATAATAAATATATAAGATCATGATGAAAAAGCTAACCTTTTCGTTTTTTGCTATACTATTGTGTTTCAATAGCTTGGTTTTTGCACAAACCATAAATCCTTATGCGGATTTCAGTGCACCTGAACTTAAAGAAAACAAAAAATATGCGCAAAATTTCAATCCCGGGAACTACAATTCAAAAATTTTGTACGACTGTATGACCGATCTCATCGATTATGCTCGTAAAAAATATTTTTATCTGGAGCCAATGAAACATCATGTCTTAATGGATTCAACTGCTGCAATGCAAGCCGTTTTTCAAGCCAATAAGAATGAAAGGACCGATATCAACCTTGCCCCATATAAAACCACTTTTTATAGACTTAAAAAGTATGGATTGACCCATCGTGGTATAGAAATTGTTTCAAAAGGAAGAGCAACATTAGGGATACAGGAGTATTCCTATTACGATTTGTGTATGGAACTAATCATGCCGATCATGAAAAATGCAAAACTTGCAAAACAACTTCTTGATAAACAATACACTTATATTGGGTTTGCCTGTGAACCTGATGAATTTTACAAGAACATGTATGCCTCATTCATTTTAGGAAATGATAGAACATTTCAAGTTTTTAAAGCATCCGTAATGGACAAAAACCTTCCGATTTCAAGAGGAAAAGGCGGTTTAAACTATTATGATGAAGCTATTTGCAGAAAATGTCTTGAGGATCAGACTCTTGAACTTTTATCTGAATATATTTCTGTTGACAAAGAGGGCAATGTTTATCTGGAATGTGATGATAGTAAGC
>JAEWUL010000253.1 GCA_023459435.1 Bacteroidota bacterium | reverse complement strand
AGGCTACACTCGCCCCATATTTTCCAATCTCAACAGTACCACCCCCTTTGCATTGTGTAACACTAACAATAATAACACCTCTATCAATCGCTTCTTTTAAAAGATTTAAAAAACGGGGATCTGAAGGTGCATTACCTGTTCCATATGTTTCCATGATCACAGCTCTGATTCCCGGAGTAGACAAAACGGAGCGGATCGACTGGGGTGTAATTCCGGGATACAATTTCAAAATTCCAATATTTTCATCTATTTCAGTATGAAAAATCAACTTCTGATCCGAACATTTTGCAATAAATGGATCGTTATATTTGATATTAACACCAACTTCAGCCAATTTGGGATAATTAGCAGACATAAATGCATTAAAATGTTCCGCATTGTCTTTGTAAGTTCTGTTTCCGCGATAAAGAGAGTTCTCAAAATAAATACACACTTCTGGCACTCTAGGAACACCATTAATGTGAGCAGCAGCAATTTCGATAGAATTCAGGATGTTTTCACGTCCATCTGTTCTCATTACTCCCAAAGGAAGTTGAGAACCTGTCAGGATAACAGGTTTAGATAAGTTTTCCAGTAAAAAGCAAAGTGCAGAAGCGGTATACGACATGGTATCTGTGCCATGTAATACTACAAAACCATCGTATTCTTCATATTGATTGAAAATGTTTTGAGCCAGTTTGATCCAAAATGAAGGTGTTGTATCTGAGGAATCGATCAACGGAAGCATCTCCTCAAAATCAACCTGAGCATCAATGAGACTTAACATGGGTAAATGTTCATACACATTATGAAACCGGAAAGGTTCTAAAGCTCCTGTTGTGGCATCCTTGATCATACCGATGGTTCCACCGGTGTAGATCACTTTAATTTTGCGTAGCATACGTTACTTTTTTTTAAAAAAGGGTTTCCCTTTACTACATAATGGGCATCTCCAGTCTGCTGGAAGGTTTTCGAAAGGTGTACCGGCAAGAATCTTTTGATCAGCATCTCCTAAAGAAGGATGGTATTCATAACCACAAACTTCACAAACATAAACATCAGCTTGGGTTTGTTCTGCTTTTTTTACTTTTGGATCCACATAAGTAGGCGCCGTTTTTGGAGATTTTAACTTGAAGACATTTCTGTAATAATCGTAGGTTAGCAATGGCTCATCAGCATTGATTACATCTCCGTTAACCAGTTCACATAAGTATAAAATATGCGTGCCTACATCAAATTCCTGTTTTACCTCTGCATCCATCCAGGCACACATGTTGTCTGTGATAATGGGAACGTTTAATGGAGAGTAGTGCACTTTATAACCTTCAAACTTATTGATGTTACGACTACTTTTATAGCCAAAATTGGCAATTAATTCTCTTTTTGTATTCTGTCCAATCACAATAACGCCAATTTTTTTGGATTTACTGATGAACTCCGTTGAATGGTTCTCTTTATTTGATGCTATAATAATCTGAGAAGGTTCTGCAGTTACCTGCATATAGGCATTTCCAATAAATCCGTAATCTTTCCCTTCGTAATGGGTCGTAATTAAGTAAAGACCATAACTGATCTTGTTAAGAGCTTCAAAATTCATTCGGTAAAGTTTTTTTTAAGTTTATTTGCAAAAATCACATGCTATTTTACGTACATCAGCGTTGTCATAAATGCATGGAGTTAGTTTATTCAATAATACACATAGATATTTTGGATTTCTCATTTCAGCCATTTGAACAGCTTTAGTGAATAGTGAACTCATAAAGAACTCTTCCCTGTAACCTGTCAGAGAGATGAAGGCAAACAAGAAATCTTCAGAAATCTTTGGATTATCCAGAAATGGAGTCATGATCTCAATAGCATAGTCATAATCTCCCCCTTTAATAAAAATGTGTGCTAGTTTATAGGCTGCTTCCCAGCTATCTAAAACAGGGTTTCTGATCGCTTTAATTTTACTATATGTGTTGGTCGTTAAAGATGTATTTTCATTATTCTTTGGTGCTGTTGCTAAATAATCTAGTATTTTGACCTGAAGTTCCATGTTCAGATTGTTGATGCGATCAACAGGTAACGCCTGGAAAGTGTATAACTTGTCCATGTCAGCCTGAAGTTTAGTGATTTGAGGTGTCCCACTGATAGGTGTTCCGTAAAGATCTGCTACCATAAGATTAAAGTTGGAGATTGGATTTCTGGAATCCATATTATAGATCTTCTTCGTTTTATTTACAATCTTCTCATCAAGAGATGGAGATTGGAAATAATGCATGTATAAATTGTTGGTAAGGAAAGGGATAAATGTTCTTGTTTCCGGAACAATCAGTTTTTCAACATCGAAATTTTTAAACCGCTGGTACTCCATCTGTCTCATAATATATTGTTGAATTGACATCGCAAGAGGGTAGTTTTTCTGCTCAATAGCCTGGTTGAATTTATAGGTTACAAACTCTTGTTCACTAGATCCATCTATGAGAAATGATATATGAAATACTAATTTGGCATATCTTTGCTTGGAAAGGTACGATTCTTCCAGGATTTTTGCTACCTCATTGTTGTTTTCACGTAGTTTTTTTATCGCTTCTTCTTTGGTCATTAAAGCAAAATAATAAAACTCTTCGTTTTGCTCAATCTCTTTTTTAAACTGATCCCAACTGTCACCAATAGAAGTGTTTACAGGTACACCGGGATATCTGTTATTCAACCCTTTTTTGATACTTTCAGCTCTTAATTTCAAATTCTTCTGGTGCACTTGATTGTTCAGCTGTTCTATAGAATTACAAGAAATAACTTCAATACTCTCAATTTTATAGGGAGGAATATTGGGATTGTTGGTCTTAATTATCGAATCGATCTCTGCTTGAGTAAAGGCGTTCTTTTTCGGATTTGTAAATGGAATTAAAATCTCGAAAGAGCTTTTTTCACTAACTGCAACCCATTCACCCGGCGTTTGTATCCCTTTTTCATCTTTTAAAAACTGAACTCT
>JAEWUL010000252.1 GCA_023459435.1 Bacteroidota bacterium | reverse complement strand
GTATATGGTATCCCTTTTGGCCGGGCTGCAATTGGATTTAAATGATCAGGAGAAATATAAATATTGTGAGTTTGTTTACTATTTCAACCCACGGGGAGTCGAACACTTTTAGCCATAAAATTTTACTCGAAGAAAATTGACTAAACATCTTAGCCTTGAAAAAGTAATTTGTGAGCCCTCTGGGTTCAGGGTGGAACACCTGCTCGAGAGCATTTTAAAGACTTACGAACGATTAAAAGAGTTAGGTTTCACTTATTATAACGGTAAAATTGTAGTCATCGATACCGAGGAGGTAAGCCATGAATAAATTTGCCACCTCACTTCATGACGAAAAGACGTTTTACCAACCATATTATCAATAATATGCAAGAAATATGTTTGAGGGCGACAATGCATTATAAGGCTCATTTCAAAGCGTCTTAGGCAAGTGTTATACTCTCCTTAACTATGAATACAAAAAAACTGACAATCATAATTATTGCAATACTATCTGTTGTTTTGTTATTTTTTGTTTTAAAAAACAAGACAAAAAGTACAGATACATCAGAAACATCATCATCACCCACCATAGATAAACCAACATTTATAGTCGACGGATATCCTATTGATAAAGTTCCTCTCTTCAAACTAGTCAAAGTCAGTTCCAATAAGATATTTGTAAATACAGATCCAAAGAATTTATCGGAGTTTGATGAAAACAACTTTGCCTATTTTAATGTTGTATTTGAGACTGAGGCCAACCAAGATGAATTTTTTGATTATTATAAGAAATTGTTCAACAACCTGATAGCGGACGATTCCGAAAATAGGCAAATGGTTACAGGACAGATTGGTGAATACAAAGTTTCAGCTGCTCATTATGGATCGGGAAACACTGGCTACATCCAAGTTCACTTGCCAAAATATAACGATGAGAAAATCGAAAAATATTTTATCGACTTTCCCAAGATTTTAGAGTTGAATTCAAACCTAATTGAACACGAGAAATCTTATGGTTTACTTAATCAAAAAGGTGGTGAAATTGAATACACAAAATACTTTACCGTAATAGATAGCGGAGACCAAGACAAGGATGGTAAAGATGATATTGACGAGTTTTTAATTTTGGAAGAAGAATATCAAAAACTTTATAAAGATAAACCAGAATACTTATTTGACCAAAAAACCGGCAAGATGAGTTGGAAAGATGGCGAGCTTGAATCCACGCTCTCAATTTCGCGAGATCATGGTCGGATATATTTAATGTTAAGGAAAAAAATATAACACAATGAAAAAAATTGTAATTCTTTTTGTGTTGTTATTAATCTTGGGTGGTGGAGCGTTTTTCCTTCTATCGTTAAAGAATGACTCAAGTGACAGTGAACAGGTTGTTTTAGAACAAACCATAGACATCTCAAAAAGATACCTTTCATTGCGCAATCGCACTGATAACATCCTGGTAGAAGCAGAGGAATACCCTGACTACTCAACTTGGGACAAGGACATGACAACCTTAATTCGGGATTGGAACAGCTTAGATCAAGAGGTGAAACAAATGGGGGAGAATGCTGATGAACAATTAGAAAAAGTTGCTGTTAATTATAAACTGGTGAAGTCAGCTCAGGCATACACTGCCAAAGAGATATCTGATATTTATGATAAAGCACCAAGATTTAAAGGGATTGCAACTTTAGCTAGACACTTAGGAGTAGATGCTAAAAAAGCTCAGCTTATTCTCAATCAAGCACAAGATGAGACAACAGCACAAGGTTGGACTGAAGCCGGAGATACTCTTCAAAAACTGGAAACTTCGGCAGTAGTAATTAAAGACGGCTGTAAAGTAACGGGGTATGTGGGGGGAGTAGTCATAACTGGAGGCGCTGCAGGGGGATTCGCAGCAGCCGGGACACTGACACAGGTAACTACGGTGGTCGTTGGAGTCGATTTAGCCTTGGAGGTAACCGAAGATGGGGCTCAAATTGCCTTAGGGGATAAAAATAAAGTATCCTCTTTTGTTAAAGATATTAGAACCGTTACTGAACCGATTGCTAGTGTTTTAACCATAACCAATATTCCCAATAATCTTGGAACTGCCTATGGTAAGTTTGAATCGGTTATGGTCGGATTGGAGCAATTTAGAGAATCAGCACAGGAAGGAAAGGTTATCGGAGTTGATTTGAGAAATTTTCAGTATCATAAACCATTCCAAGTCATACGCAAAACTCAATATCCAGGGACTGTAACAGTAGCAGAAATAGAAAAAGCTGAAGTTGAAGAGTGGTTGCAGAGTTTGAATAAAAAACTTGAACCCATGTCCCAAGGAGAAATTGAAGAATTCTTGAGCAGTTCAAAGTCTGAAGTTAAGGAAGAGAAAAAGGTTGCAGAGGAAAATCCTAAAATAGATAAAGTTGATAAAGATATTCCTAACCAAATCATCAGAATTGTAAATGTTAGTAGTGATTCTTATATGATGGACTCCTGTTTTTCCTCTACCTGTTGGGATAATTTGGCAGCTAATCCTGCAGAAGATAGAGACTTAGGCGGCATCTACACCATGGGTAAAGTTTTTGGTAATGGAGAAGGTTATAAGACAGGTTTCAGACCAGCTGATTTAAAAGCCGATAATCGATTGCCAGATGATCGTTACAAAATCACCCTTTATTTTGCCATTGCCCCTTTTGAAGGCCCCAAAAATAAAACGATTAACTATGGAACTTGGATCAGCCAATCTGTGGAAATTATTGCAAAGTTTGGAGATGAACCAGTAATTGAATGGGATGGGAATAGTTTAAAACAAGCAAAGTAAAGAACGTGGTTATTTTTCTGGAAAGAATGATCCTGCTTTTTTAATCCCCTTATCTCCAATATTCCACTTACCATACTCAACAGCAGACGATCCAAGATTAACCTTTTTCTTGCCTGAATTAGTTTTAAAATAAACGTAATAAGTAGTCACGCCAGATTCATCATCAGTATCTTCTTTTTTGTTTACAACTACTCCCTCCCAGGATGACTTTTTTTGTTTAAAACTAAGATAACTAAAGAACGCCGTCACTCCAATTACAAAAATCACTGTATAAACTACTTCGGTCATAAGGTTTTCCTTAAAAATAATTTTCCTTCCGCTAGGATAAATAATCCGATACAAATCAGGACAGTAGTAATGACCGGAGGGTATTGGCTGGCAAAGGTAGATGTGTGTTTAATCCAGATACCAAAATATGCCCAAATCAATACTAAACCATAGGCTTTACTACTATCTTTAAGCATTCTTACAAGACCTATAGCAGCACCGACCAAGAGAATAATCACCATCCACTGCTGATTGGTCAAACCAATGCCGTTCCAATTAATACTCACTAAAAACGTCGTAATGTTGGCAATGGTAGCTACCGTAATCCACCCAAAATAGACGCTAAACGGCACCCTAATAAGAAAGTTTTCCTTTGTTGATAAGTGCAGTTGTTTGGTAATATCAGCAATTTTTATCAGACAATAAAGAATCACCAGCATGAAGATTACTGAAATACCAATCTGGCGATAATGCCAGGAGAAAATCCACAGTATATTTGCAACCGAACTGGTAATGTAATAGCTATTAATATCTGTAAATACCCTGCTTGTCGAAGTCAGGATCTTCTTTTGAAGTATACCTGTCTGATAAATCGTGTAAGCCGCCAGCAGTGCATAGATCGCCCCCCAGATTGAAAAGGTTAAGGCAGCGGGGGCAAACAGGTTTGGATACGCATTAGACACATCGCCGGTAGTGGTGTTATTGATGGGCAAAATATTCGCCAAGGCATTAACCACGACCATGCCTAAAAAGGTTATGACTGCCAATATTGTTTTTGCCTTATTGTTCATAAACTTCTCCTCAAACAGCTAAAGATCTATTATCATTATAGCTCACGGATTTGCATATGAAGTCCTCTGGTTATGGAACACTTTTAGCCTGAAAAATTACATTAAAAAATCCAGGTCTATTATATTTAGCCTGGATTTTTTGACTTGTGACCCCATCGGGAATCGAACCCGAGTTGCAAGGATGAGAACCTTGCGTCCTAACCACTAGACGATAGGGCCGTTTGCCCTGAAATTATACTAATAAGGGGTAATTTTGTAAATGTAGCGCTTGACGCAAACCCTTCTTGTCATACTCAAAGCATGATTTCATTTTTACTGATAATTTTTCTCATTTTCTCGTTAACTCCACAAGCTAAAGCCTGGACATCATATCAGTTTGAAATTATCGAAAATCAAGTTAGATTAGCTTGGCCAGTAAAAGAAACTATTGACGAATTAAATGCTAAACCATCAATTACTCCCTCTCCGAGCTTGCTTCCTTCTTCGGTTCAAACTGAAAGATTTTTGTTGTTCAATTTAACATCCGCGGAATTAAATAGAAATGAAAATGAAAATATTGATTTGCCGATGCTGGTTTTGCAACTGGCCAATCAGGCCATTTTCTATTTTACTTCTCAGGACTTGCACAAATTAAGTTCAGAGGAATTTCTAGACCTAAACGAATTATCGGAGGCTGACAAAAATGCCCTGGCAACAATCTCAAGTCATAGCTTAATCTTTAATCCTGTTTTGCAATTTAAAACTTGGCAGTGGCGGTCGAGCGTAGATCTTAAACTCAATCAAGATCAATTA
>JAEWUL010000251.1 GCA_023459435.1 Bacteroidota bacterium | reverse complement strand
GTCTTCAATTACCCACTCGACAGTTTCCCCTTTTTCAAATTCCATTGCCTGTGCAACTGCTGATGGGAAATTAATGTACCACTGCTCACTCGCAGCTCTTTTAATTAACTGAATTTTTGTTGGAAAGCCCATAATTAAAAATATTAGATCTAGTTATATAACTAGTTGCAAAAATATAAAAAAAAATAATACAAATACCATTTATTGATAAAAAAATCAAAAAAAAATTATTTTTTTATCTAGTTAAATCCAAACTCCAGTAAAAGGGAACTTTAGGGTTCCCTTTTTTTTTATCCATTATAAATATTTTCATTATAATAGGTCTAAACCATTTTTAGGAACATATAAAAAATGTTTTTTAGAGCGTCCAATTAGAAAAAAAAATGTATATTTGCACCTTGCTAATTTATGTAGATAAATTTATCGTTTATGAATAAATATAAGTTGTTTTTCACACTTGTTTTCAGTATCATTCTGAACATTACCCTCATCCACGCTCAAACTATCCGTGATGCAGATAATGACTTTCAAAATTGCAGATACCAAAATGCTTTGGATGGGTATCAGAAAGGGATTAGAAAAATCTCCAAAAACCCTGTTGAAGTTCGAAGAGTAACATATCAAATTGGTGAATGTTATAGAATTATGGGGAATTTAAAAAAGGCGGAGCAAACTTACCTGCGTCTGGAAAAGAAAAATTATCAAAAAGATAATCCCATGCTATTTTTCCAGTTGGGAAGTATCTATCAGCTTAGAGGTGAGTATGATCTGGCTTTAAAATACTTTGAAGCATACAAAAAAAGAGTTCCCGATGACCCCCGAATCCAGGTTAGGATTGAGGGATCTCAAAAAGCCAAATATTGGAATGAAAATCCGACCCGTTATGAAGTGGAAAACCTGAAAAAGTTAAACTCTAAACAAGACGAATGGGCTCCAAGATGGGGGAACCCCGAAAAACAATCGATTCTTTTATTTACTTCTAATAGAGAAGGTTCTGTTGGAAAAGGGAATGATGAATGGACCGGGATTGATTTTTCTGACATTTATCTTACCGAAAAACCAAAAAGTAAAAATACAGAGTGGCCCCCTGCTGAATGGTCTCCAATAAAACCAATTGACACTGATTTTTCAATCAATTCTGCTGTGAATGAAGGGGAGTTGACCACCAACAGAAAAGGGTCTCAAGTATATTTTACACGTTGTCCTCATGACAAAAAACAGGTTAAATATTGCAATATATACACTTCTGCCAAAAAAGGAAATGGTTATGCTGCAGCCGAAATGATTGAGTTAGGCCCCGATTCCTTCAACTATGTGCACCCATGGATCTCAATGGACGAGCTAACCCTTTATTTTTCTTCCAATAAACCAGGTGGAAAAGGTGGTTACGATATTTACAAAGCTACCAGAACCAAAAGAACAGGAAAATTTACGAATATTACCAATCTTGGAGATCAGGTGAATACCGAAGGTCAGGAAGTATTTCCTGCTCTTAGAGGTGATTCAACTCTATATTTTTCTTCTGATGGTCATGCCGGATTGGGTGGATTGGATATTTTTATGTCAACAATGAAAAATAATGAATGGTCAAAACCTGAAAACTTAGGTGTTCCAATTAACTCCTGCTGGGATGAGATTGGTATGATTTTTGACGATCAGGAAGTGTTGGACCCCAAATCTAAAGTCCCCTATCTTGCTAAAGGGTTTTTCTCTTCTAACAGACCAGGCGGTAGAGGTGGTGATGATATTTATTATTTCTTATTAAGACCCATTGTTTATACTCTTGCAGGTTATATCCGTGATGAAGCAACTCTTCAATACCTGGATGGTGTATCCGTTGAAATAGTAGGATCCGATGGAACTTCCTACAAAACAACTACTGATATCAAAGGATATTATTTCTTCGATAAAGCTAAAATCTTAGCTAATACAACTTACACTATGCATGTAACCAAAAAAGGATATTGGGACAACGATAACAATAAAGCTACTCAAACCACTATTGGCCTTTCAGAAAATACTGATCTTAAACAAGATTTCAGAATTGCACCTATTCCTCCAGATCCTATTCCTCTTCCTGAAATTCTTTATGACTTGGCTCGCTGGGAACTTAAACCACAATATAAAGACTCCTTGTTGGGGTTGTATAACACCATGATCAAAAATCCTACAATTGTGATTGAATTACGTTCTCATACCGACTCAAGAGACACCGATGAGAGAAATAAGGTATTATCTCAAAACCGTGCACAATCGGTTATGGATTTCTTGGTTATTGAAAAAGGGATTCCTGCTGATAGAATCATTCCAATGGGATATGGAGAAAGTAGTCCCCGTAAATTTGACAAGGATTTTAGCTATACAAGAAATGGCAAAACCTTCTTCTATCCAAAAGGAACTGTTTTAACAGAAGAATATATAGAAAGTTTACCTAAAGGGGATGCTCAGGAAGCTGCTCATCAGTTGAATCGTCGTACAGAATTTACTGTTTTACACAGTAATTATGTTCCTAAAAGCGATTCAATAGGAGCTCCAAAAACCATCTCAATCGCCATCATTGAAGGAAAATCACTACCTGTTACTATTGAAGGGAACCTGGTTAAAGGGGCTTGCTATGCAAATAACCAAACCTCACAATTCTCAATTGGTGAAAAATCTGATGTAATCTACATGAATTATGCTGATGCCACAAGATATCTTAAAGATATGATTATCACAGTAGCTGATTTCGAACTTAAAGACAGAGCTATCAAACAAGAGGATGGTTCCATTATTGAAAATTCAGCTTTCTTCTTAAGAGATATCCGTGTGGGTGATGATTATGAAGAAAATGTAAAGGTGATCGTTAAAAAAGGTCTTCCTACTCCTTTCGTAATTGGGGATCAATACATCATTAATCAGTGGGGTACATATAAGGTTGATAAAGAAAAGAATAAAATAATTTTTGACAAATAAACTCAAAAATAGGCGGTCAAAATTTGATCGCCTATTTTTTGTGTAACCTTATGACAAAATGACATTTTAAACTTTTGGCACACTATTTGCTAGTGATAGCATGAAAAGTATGTAGAATCATAAGAAAAAAAAGTAATATGGAACAAAACAAAGACTTAAATCCTTTAGAGGAACAGGAGCCCCTTTTAACGGATGATCATCAAACTGTAGAAAAACCAGTTGAAAAAACAACCGTTTTAGATGAAAAAAAAGAGGATGTTGAAGTGATTTCTGAATCTGAAAAAAAGAATACCAAATCTTTTTTCGGGAAGAAACAATCTAAAGAAGATAAGCTGAAAGAACAACTTGAAAAACTCGAAATTGAAAAGATCGAATTAAACGATAAATTTTTAAGATTGTTCTCTGAGTTTGATAATTACAAAAAAAGAACCAATAAAGAAAAGATAGACCTTATTTCTACGGCTTCTGAAAAAGTGATTCTCTCTCTCCTTCCTATTATTGATGATTTTGAAAGAGCCATTCAATATAACCAAAATGTGGAAGATATTGCTATTGTAAAAGAGGGTTTTGAACTCATCTATAACAAAATGAAAGCTGTTTTAAAACGATTTGATGTGGAAGAGATTATTGCAATCGGAGAACCTTTCAACACCGATTTTCATGAAGCTATTACCCATTTTCCCGCTTCTTCCGAAGATATGAAAGGGAAAGTGATGGATGTGTCAGAAAAAGGGTATAAACTTAAAGATAAAGTGATCCGATTCTCTAAAGTTATTGTTGCAAATTAATAATAAAATAACTGAATACAGATTCAGTAAAAGATACGTATATGAAGAGAGATTATTATGAGGTGTTAGGTGTTAGCAAAAATGCTACAGCTGAAGAGATCAAAAAAGCATATAGAAAAAAAGCGATGGAATACCATCCCGATAGAAATCCGGGAAACCATGAAGCGGAAGAAAAATTTAAAGAGGCAGCTGAAGCTTATGACGTTTTAAGCACTCCTGAGAAAAAAAACAGTTACGACCAGTTTGGTCATGCCGGTATGAGCGGAAATATGGGTGGTGCCGGTGGTTTTAGTGGTGATTTTGACCTCAACTCCATCTTTGAACGTTTTGGGGATCTCTTTGGGGGTGGATTTAGTGGATTTAGTGGTTTTGGAGGCAGTGGTTCTTCTCAAAGACAAAGAGTGAAAAAAGGTACTAATCTTAGAGTAACCGTGAAGTTAACACTCGATGAAATTGCAAAAAATACTGAAAAAAAATTAAAAATTAAAAAAATGATCCCTTGTCCAGATTGTAACGGACAAGGAACAAAAAATAAAGCTGATGTGCATACCTGTACCAAATGTAATGGAAGAGGCCAGGTAATGCATCAACAGAGAAGTATGTTTGGTATCATTCAACAAGCTGTGATTTGTGATGCTTGTAACGGTGAAGGAACCGTAATCAAAAATCCATGTTCTACATGTGGTGGAAATGGAATCGTAAAAGGAGAAGAGATTGTAACCATTCATATCCCTGCAGGTGTTGAAGATGGAATGCAACTCTCCATGCGGGAAAAGGGTAATGCTTCACCTAGAGGTGGCGTAAATGGTGATCTTATTGTTGTTATTGAAGAGATTGAACATGAACTTTTTGAAAGAGATGGTAACAATCTGTATCTGAATTATTTTATCTCTTTCCCTCAGGCAGCCCTTGGTGGAAGTGTAGATATTCCCACTTTAGATGGTTTGGCCAGAGTCAAAATAGCTGCAGGTACTCAGGGAGGACAAGTTCTTAGGCTGCAAGGGAAAGGGCTCCCGGAACTCCATAGCAACCGAAAAGGGGATCTGATCGTAAATGTAAATGTTTGGACTCCCAAAAATTTGACAAAAGAAGAGCGTGCAATAATCGAAAAAATGGAACAATCTGAAAATTTTAAGCCAAAACCCAGCAAAAATGAACGTAATTTCTTCAATAAAGTGAAACAATTCTTTAATTAATACACTCCATCTTATTGATTATCAATAGAAACCCAAAATAATAAAAAAATATTTTTTTTTTAACGAAGTTATTTAAAAAAATTGTATTTTTGCATCCTCAAAATGAGACAATGACCAATGGTGTAACGGTAGCACTACAGTTTTTGGTACTGTCTGTCTAGGTTCGAATCCTGGTTGGTCAACAGAAAACTACTCTCACTCAAAAGGTGGGAGTTTTTGTTAAAGGTTAGTGAAGTGGGGTCTCGACCCCATTTTTTATTAAATATTGAAAAAATAGTAACATATATAATATCAACAAAAATGAAAAAAGAAAAATCAAAACAATCCAGTACATTGGACAAAGATTCTGAAAGTCGGTTGAATTTATTGATGACATTTCAAGAGTTCAAAGAGTTGAAAAGCATTGACCGTGAGTCAATGATGAAGATATTGGAAGATGTAATGCATGCTGCTTTGGCCAAAAAATTTGGTCCTGAAGCCGTATTTAGTGTTGTTGTGAATGTTGATAACGGAGACTGGTTGATTCAAAGAGTTCGTGAAGTTGTTGCTGATGGGGAACTGGAAAACGAAGCGACTCAGATTGAATTGAAAGATGCCATCAAAATTGAGGCAGACCTTGAAGAGGGTGAAGATTGCTACGAACCAATCAGGATGAGCGACTTTGCCAGAAGAGAGATCTTATCTTTAAGACAAAATCTGATCACAAAAGTGATGGAGTATGAAAAAGATAACATCTATAGAAAATATGAACATAAAATTGGGGAGTTGGTTACTGGAGAAGTAAATCAAGTGTGGAGAAAAGAGATTTTAGTGCTTGATGAAGATGGTGTGGAACTTGTGTTACCCAAAAATGAACAGATCCCTTCTGATAAATATAAAAAAGGGGATACCCTAATGGCGGTTGTTTCCAGCGTAATGGTGAAAGGATCAACTC
>JAEWUL010000250.1 GCA_023459435.1 Bacteroidota bacterium | reverse complement strand
CTTTTCTCATCTTTCTTAGAATAGCCAATAATGCAGTGCCCATGCAGGAGGATAAACTCAATAAGAAAAGTTCAAGAGACATGTATCCCAGGTTATTTCCTAATGGTGGTGTATAATCTATAGAGATGGGTTGATTCCCTTCTACGGTTCCTTTAAAATTTACAGCTTCATTAATCAACACAATGTGAGATTGAAGCATTTTTGATTTGTCGATGTTATTTTCCATACTATAATTTGTTTGATTTAAAAATTTTCTTCAGCAAAAATAGTTTATAATTCAATATGAACAAGTGATTTTTAATAATAATCATTAAAAAATATTTTTTTTCATTCATGAACACTATTCATAAAAAATAATTAACTTTGCAATCCTATTTATCCTATTTTTAGGTTTAAAGTTCTTGCTCATGAAAAATTCCATTATTATAGCATTATTACAAAATACTTCCATATTGCTTGCATTTGCAATGTTGTATGAGAATATTTGGATCAAAGATGAGAAAAACAAAAACTTAATCACCAAAATTATCATAGGTTTTGTTTTGAGTGGTATCGGAGTGGTTATTATGTACACCACCTGGTATTATGTACCTGGCATTATCTTTGATACACGATCGGTTATGATCTCAATTTCAGGTCTCTTTTTTGGTTTTATTCCCACTGTGATTCTGATGGCTGTTACTACTTTCGTCCGATTGATGGTAGGAGGTGGAGGACAATGGATGGGAATTGCCGTAATAATCACATCCGGCACCATTGGTTTGCTTTGGGGTTATCTTCGGCCCTTCTGGAAAGACAGAAATTATAAATTTGAGCTTTTAGGGATGGGTATAACGGTTCATGTTGTTATGGCATTTTGTGCTTTTCTTTTACCTGCGGACAAGATCCAGATAACTCTTCAAACGATTGCGATTCCATTAACACTTGTATACACACCAGCTACTGTTCTTCTTGGTGTTTTAATGATTAGTCAATACAAAAACTCCGAAAACAGATTTGCTCAGATGAAACTGGTAGAATCTGAAAAAAGGTTTATCCAGATACTGGAGAGTGGAAATATTGTATCCATAATATTGAAACCAAATGGCAATATCAAGTATTGCAACAACTATTTATTGCAGGTAACTGGTTATACGAAAGAGGAAGTGATGGATAAAAACTGGTTTGAATTGTTTGTTCCTACTGAAATGAGATCGATTCATTATGAACATTTTATCACGAATAATCAGAATAAAAAGGGGGTCAATAATTATGACGGTTGTATTAAAACCAAAGAGGGTAAGCTTCTCTTTTTTTCATGGTATAACACTTTTTTGGCATCAAATATCTTTGATTCATCCGGAATTGCGAGTATTGGGGTTAACATCACTGAAAGCAAGAATTATGAAAAGACTTTACGTGAAAAAAACCGAAAAATAGCTTTACAAAATGAAGAATATAAGTTGATGAATCGTAAGCTTCAGGAAGCTAAAGAGAAAGCTGAAGAAAATGAACGTTTAAAATCTGCTTTTCTGGCAAATATGAGTCATGAGATTAGAACTCCCATGAATGGGATACTGGGTTTTGCTGATCTTTTAAAAGAACCTAATCTTACCGGTGATAAACAAATGGAATTTTTGAATATCATTGAAAAAAGTGGAAGAAGGATGTTGAACATCATCAATGATATAATCAGTATTTCCAAAATTGAAGCCGGTTTAATGACTGTAAACATACAGCCTTCCAATATCAACGAACAAATGGAATATATTTATACATTCTTCAAATATGAAGTTGAACACAAAGGCCTTTTGTTCTCCTATAAAACAGAACTTCCCGAAGATGAAGCGATTATTTATATTGATAAGGAAAAATTTTACGCGATATTAACAAATCTAGTGAAAAATGCCATCAAATTTACCGATCAGGGATTTATTGAATTTGGTTATAGCGTCAAAGATACTATGCTCGAATTTTTTGTAAAAGATAGTGGAATTGGTATCCCTAAAGATAAACAACACGATATTTTTGAACGGTTTATTCAAGCAGACAGAACCGATCAAAACATCAATCAGGGAGCCGGTTTGGGTCTTTCTATTTCAAAAGCATACCTTGAGATGATGGGGGGAAACATTTGGATTGAATCTGATGTTTCAAAAGGGAGTTGTTTCTATTTTACTATTCCATATGCCAGAGATAAAATAGAATCATCACCACAAGAAATAACAATATCAAAAGTGGATCACAATCTTGATTCCAATTCTCCCAAGATTCTCGTGGCAGAAGATGATGATTCCTCCATTAAGTTTATCTCTTTAGTGTTGCGGAAAAAAGGACTTGATGTAAGCTGTGTGACCAGTGGAGCAGAGGCAGTAGAATACTGCATAAACCATCCGGAAATTGAGATTATTTTTATGGATATTCAGATGCCTATCATGGATGGGTATGAAGCATCTAAATTAATCAGGGAGTTCAATAAAACAGCCACCATTATTGCACAGACTGCATTTGCACTTGAAAGCGATAAAGAGAACATTCTTAACCATCATTTTGATGATTACATAGCTAAACCAATAAAGCCGGCAGAGCTGTACCAAGTATTAAACAAATATGGATTTTTGGTATAGAAACCTAACTCCGAGCGAAGCGAGGGGAAATGCCAAAAAAAAGCTTAATCCATCTCATGAACATAATCTATCGGTTCAATATGAATGGTAGAAAAGATCTGAAGCTTTTCAAAAATCTTTTTTTCAATTTTGGTAGCGATATTATGCCCTTCTTCAATAGTAATGTGGTTGTCCAATTTTATATGAAACGTCAATTCCTGATGATTAACATAATAATGGATATGGAAATGGTGAGGCATCACATTATCTTTAGCAACTGATTTGATAATAGTTAAAACCTCTTCAACCAATAGATCATCCGGTTTTTCTCCAAGAAGTTTTTGAATCGCTTCTTTGGCAATCTGATAGGTTACATAAAACAACATGAGAGCAATAATGATCCCTAAAACACTGTCGATCCACCAAAACTTTTTGGCAAAAAAGATACCAATAAGAACAACTACTGATGAGAGGGCATCAGATCTGTGATGCCAACCATCGGCCTTTATAGAAGCATTGTTTGTTATTTTTCCAATATACATTGCATATTGTGCCAGTGCTTCCTTTACTACAATAGAAATTATGGTTACAACAATAGCTACGGTTCCAAACTGTGTTGATTCATGGTTTTTAAATTGTATGACAGATTCTTTCAAAAAATCGTATGCAATTATAGCTAAAATAAAAGCAATAAAAAGAGCTCCAATCTGTTCCCATCTTCCATGACCGAAAGGGTGTTGTTTATCCGGTTTTTTTGAAGAGAATTTAACTGCAACAACCAGTACAACGGAGCTTATTGAATCAGACAATGTGTGCCATGCATCCGCAACCAGTGCTATTGAGCCGGTAATCATCCCTGCCCATAGTTTTAAAATAAAAAGAATAAAGTTAACCACTATTGAAACTATTCCTTCCATATAACCCGCTTTAATTTTATTGATCTCTTTCATTATAAACTGTTTACTGCTTTACTTAATAATTCTGTTAATAATTCTTGTTCAGATACAGATAATCTATTTATAAACCTTTCCGCCATTTTTTCATGCAAGTTCTCATGTAGTCCGGCTGCGATCTCCCCTTTTTCTGTTAAATGGATATGTGCTGTTCTTCTATCACTGTCTGACTGAACCTTTTTTAAAAATTTATTTTTTTCAAGACGATTGATCATAACTGTCATGGAGGGTTTGGCAATATTCATCACTTCTGCTAACTCTGAAAGATTTGGATTTTCTAAACTTTTAATCTGTTCAATACAAAATATTTGTCTGGTTGTCAATTCCTTTAACTCACTTTTTTCTCTCATTTCTTCTTCCATTCCATCAAAAGTGTGAATAATGATTTTTAATAACTGCTTTAAACTTTTATCCATTTCAAAAAATTTTGGCAAAAATATAAATTAATTAGATACGTCTAACTATTTTGTTTGAAAATTTTAAAAAAAACTTAGGAATATTGATAATCTTTTTGTAATATTGCAAAAAAAAAATATGGAAATTACATTTTATGACATTACAGTTTATCTTGGTATTTTAGGTTTACTCATGATGATTTTTTCATTTTTAACCGGAATGAGGATATGGAAATCTAAAAAGAGAATGATGTACCACAAAAGGATCGGGATTATAGGATTTTGTGCGGCTATGATTCACGGTTGTGTGATGCTCTATACTTTTTTATTTAGTTAATAACCATTAAAAAAACAAAACACTATGAAAAAATTAATTTTACTGGCTGTATTATCAGTCTTTTTTGCATTCACTGTTAATGCACATCCTGCTTCCAAAGTAACTCTAAGATACAAAAATGGGAAACTGGATATTAACATTACCCATAAAGTGAAAAACTATAACAC
>JAEWUL010000249.1 GCA_023459435.1 Bacteroidota bacterium | reverse complement strand
AAATAATCCCTCTTTTTTTGTAAAATTTATAAAAAGCTTTTAGAGAACTGATTTTACGATTGATACTTTTGGCACTGTTGTGTTCCTCTTCTATCAAAGAAAATATCCATTCCCTAATATGATCAGAATCAATCTTTTTTATATCAATGTGTTCCAAATCAAACAATTCGTGTTCTACTAAAAAATGGAAAAAATGAATGAGATCAGACTGATATGCTTTAATCGTGTGTTCAGAGCTCCTTTTTTCGTACTTAAGATAATCTAGAAAAGAAATTATTGGATTCATAGAGCACAAAATACGTTTTGGCAAAGATAAAAAAAAACGGCCAATCTCTTGTCCGTTCTTCTTTTTTTTTTTTGAACTTAACGACTATTTTTCAGCTTCTTTAGCAATAAGTTGCTGAACATAGATCGCTTTGAGTCTTTGTTCCCTGTTGATTACACTGGGTTTTGTGAATTTTTGTCTTGCACGCAATTCTCTTACTACACCAGTTTTTTCAAATTTTCTTTTTAGTTTTTTAAGGGCTCTGTCAATAGTTTCACCCTCTTTTACGGAAACAACGATCATAAAAAATACCTCTTTCTTTTTTAAATTAATATTATTTTTAAGGGGTGCAAAAATACAAAAAAAATTAATACAAAAAAATATATAAAAGTCGAGAGGTCCAGAAGTCGAGAAGTGGCTATAATATATTTACAAATTAAACATCTTGATACCCACTTCATTGTACGTTTTAACTTGAAACTGTATCTGTTTTGATTCGGATTTTGTAGGAGTAAAGATTATTTTTTTAGTTTTATTAGGAAGTAAATCAAAATAATTATCAGAATACTTTCCTTTTATATATGGATCAGTTGAGATCATCACCCCTCGAGTAAAATAGTCTGAGTTGAATGTGATCTCATATTTATGTCCATTTTTTTGGACTTTATACTGAAAGTTTTGGGCATCATTGGGTATAAATTTCATATCATATACGATCAATTTCTCTGCAATCACTTTATCTTTTTGATTTTTAAATGTGATTTTTAACATCTTAGAATCTGTAATTTCAGGATTCGAATGATAGGTTTTTAGAAATGTCACATCATTAGGCTTTAGTTCCATTTGATGTATTTCCTGATGTAGAATTTGTCCGTTGTATGTCATCTCTTCAATGATAACATCCCCCTTTTGTTGGTGTAAAAGATCATTAACAATGTAAATATCATACGTTTGCATATCTTTTTTATCTGTAGCTATTATGATGGGTTCCATTTTTTCCTTAACTTTATAGTGTAATGCTTTCCAATTTCCATAATAATCGATACTGCTCCAGGAAGCAACCGGCCAACAATCATTGAGTTGCCAGTATAAAGTACCCATACAATGGGGTCGTTTCATCCGGTGTTTCTCTATGGCTTCACCAATCCCGTACGCCTGCACCAATTGACTAACATACACAAAATCGTCTAAGGAGTCGGGAATAAAAGCGTATTGCTGCATCGCTTTTTTTATGATTTGCACTCCACGTGGGTGTTTTTGATGATTTTTAATAACAATTGAATTTAGATTTCGATCGGAAGAGATCGTAAATTTTTCAATGGTAGCCATCTCTGGGTAGGATTGAAAACCATATTCAGACATAAAGCGTCCTGTTTTAGGGCCCCACACTTCGAAAGGTTCTTCACCCCACCAGACACCCCAATAGTGTGAATCTCCATGTGTTAAACACTCCGGATGCCCCCATCCCCATTCGGGTGAAGAGGGATGGTACGGTCTATTGTCGTTTTGTAGAACCAGATTTGGAAGGACTTTATTAAACAGATTTTTAAGGTTATAGTCTATTTCTGTTTGAACATTTTCAGTATAGGCGTCTTTCCATCCCCAGTCGTCCCATCCGTTTTTTACCTCATTATTGCCGCACCATAGCGCTAAAGAGGGGTGATTTCTAAGTCTTTGGATTTGATATGCTGCTTCTTTGGAAACATTTTCAATAAAAGCAGGATCTCCGGGATATAAAGCGCATGCGAAGATAAAATCCTGCCACACTAACAACCCCATTTCATCACAAAGCTGATAAAAATAATCGTGTTCATAAATACCGCCCCCCCAAACTCTGATCATATTCATATTAGCTTCTTTAGCAGACTGTAGTAGCTCTTTGTACCTTTTTTTATTCTGTTTTTCAATGGGGAAGCTATGAACAGGGATCCAGTTCACCCCTTTCATAAATACAGGAACTCCATTCACAATAAACTCAAATGATTCTCCAATTTTATCTTTTACTTTTCTTAATTCTATGGTTCGAAAGCCCCATTTATCCTCTTTGGAAGTATAATAATATTCATTTTCAGCGTCCACTTTTATGGTATAAAGTCTATGACTTCCCATTCCGGCTGGCCACCAATACTCTGGATTTCTTACTTTTATCAACTCTTGAATCACATTTTTACCCGCTTTCAAGGAAACGGTTTTAGAACCCATTTTACCTCCATCAACATAATAATGCAAATCCACCTTTTCATCTTTGGATGAAAACAGGGTTGTACTTATTTCTAACACCCCTTTCCTTTTCGTTAATTCTGTCTGTTTGATCTGGATATGATCAATTGTAAAGCCGTTCCAGAGATCCAAATACACTTTTTTCCAGATTCCACAGGTAATCAGTTTTGGACCCCAATCCCAACCTGACTGGTAGGGTGCTTTTCTGGAAAAAACCCTGTTATCAGGCAATTTGTAAGGGATTTTATGAGCTGCCAATTGCTCTTTTGGCACCGATGGGGAAAACTTCACCGTCAGTATATTGTCTGTTTCTTTTAAGTTTTTGGGTAATGGAAACCGCCATTGTCTAAACATATTATGGGTTTGTAATATTCCTTCTTCCGTTTTCAATTGTTGACCATTGATATATACCTCCGCATAGGTGTCCAATCCTTCAAAAACAAGTGTTCCATTTTCGTATTGACCAATGGATCCTTTATCAAATCGAGTTGTATAGATCCACACTTTATCTGAAACCCACTGAACACTATTTTCATTGTTTCTGTAAAAAGGATCATCAATAATCCGATTGTCAATCAGATCCGTATGAATCGTACCCGGAATTGTTGCCGGATAATTCTTCCCATTATAGGTGACCACCCACTTCAGGCTATCAGAAGTGAGCAATCTTATCTCGTGGGATTGAATGGCGTCTTTCTTACAAGAAAAGAGTAACAATGTGCAAAGGAATAGAATCCCGATGAATGAGTTCGTTTTCATACAACTTTTAAATATTGGTCTTGTTATCATCTTTCCAATGTGTTGAAATTTTACAAATCTCTTTTCGTTCCTGATTATAAATAGTAGTATTAAAAGCGAGCGATTCGGTTTGTTCTGTAGCAAAAGTGTACTGATCTTCCGCTTTTAACTGATACGAATAATTTATAATAATCTCTTTTAAGGTATGTTTTTGATAAAAAGAGTAATCAAACTGATCGATCATCCATTTGGCATAATTTACATTATTCACATGATCATTCATATCCAATTCCGAAATAAATACTTTATGAAATGTTGTATTTTCAGATAAAGGAACCC
>JAEWUL010000248.1 GCA_023459435.1 Bacteroidota bacterium | reverse complement strand
TCCATGGTTGCCGGTTGTTTATACCGGTATCGGGATGATGATTTTAGGAGCGCTGATGATGATTTTTCAAATTCGTAAAAAAGGGAGCCATGAGTAATATTGTCATATTTAATTTTATTGCAGGTTGTACCATTGGGTTGGGTTTAGTGGCTGTTTTTGCTACCTATTTTTTAAAAAACAAAACTATTGGACACCTTTTATTGGGTTTAGCCATGGCTTTTTTGTTGGGGTATATCACTTTCCTATGGATCAAATTGGGAAGAGCTCCTCTGAGAACAATAGGGGAAACAAGACTATGGTACGCTTTTTTTGTATCTTTAATTGGATTTGTACTCTTTTGGAGATACAAATTCAAATGGATGATGCTCTTTACGATTGTGATGATCGATGTTTTTTTAATGATTAACCTGTTACATCCTGAAAATTTTGATAAATCACTGATGCCGGCATTACAAAGCTATTGGTTTGTCCCTCATGTGATTATCTATATTTTTGCCTACTCTATACTTGGGGTTAGTGCCATTTTTGCCGTGAAAGGATTGTATCAATATAATAGAAATCAATTTAATCCGGAAACTTTACTTATGGCGGATAAACTGGTGTATATCGGATTTGCATTCTCTACAATCGGAATGCTTTTTGGAGCCATGTGGGCAAAAGAAGCATGGGGACATTACTGGTCCTGGGATCCAAAAGAGACCTGGGCACTTCTTACCTGGCTGATCTATATGTTGTATATCCATTATCGTCTTCATAAAGCTCAAAATGTAAAGATAGCCCTCTATATCTTGATTTTTGCATATATGATTTTACTAATCTGTTGGTTTGGTGTAAATTATCTCCCATCCGCTCAAAATAGCATCCATGTTTATTCAAAATGAAAAAATATTTTTCCCTCTACTATCTGATCATTTTTGATATCACTTGTCTCCTATTATCTATCATCCAGATCGTTCCCGAAAAACCTTTGCTTATAGCTGAGAGGTTTGTTGTTGGTTTAGGATGGGCTGAGGTGATCCTTTTCTCGTTTTTGGCTGTCTTTATTGCTGAAAAATTCAATAATACAAGTCGTTTTCCTCATTGGAGAAAATGGGTCTGGTTCTCTTTTACCGTTTTCTTTTTTTCCCAGGTCATTTTAGGTTTATTCGGTATTGAAGAGTGTTTAATGACCGGCAAACTCCATTTCCCTATACCGGCGATGATTATTGGAGGGCCCATTTACCGCGGAGAACTAACATTTATGATTTTTCTATTTGTGGGTACGGTACTCATTACAGGTCCAGCATGGTGTAGCCAGCTTTGCTATTTTGGCTCATTTGACTTATTGTTTTCCGGTACGAAAAGTAAAAGATTTGATCCGAAAAATATGTTTTGGATTAAATACTCTGTTTTGATCCTCTTTATTGCCATCGTTCTGATTCTTAGAATATTCCATATTTCACACCTTTATGCAATCATTTTTGCATCCCTATTTGGAATAATTGGAGTTTGTATAATGTTGGTATTCAGCATGAAATATAAAAAAATGATTCATTGCACTTATTTTTGTCCGATAGGTTCTATCGTTACATTAAGCAAATGGATCAATCCGTTTAGAATTACCATTGATAGTTCTTGTGATCAATGTATGAAATGTACTATTGTTTGCAAGTATAATGCACTTCAAGTTCAGAACGTCAAGAGTTTAAAACCTGGTTTAACCTGTACAAATTGTGGAGACTGTATCTCTGTTTGTCCTCAAATGGCCCTTCAGTACCATTTTTTTAATTTCAGCGCTAAAAAATCGAAAAAGTTATTTGTGGCTGTTGTCGTGATTGTATTCACTGTTTTCTTTGCAGTAGCGAGAATATAGATTTTCCAGATCTTCATGAATGAGAAATGGGTTTGTTAACGGTATCTCATTGTCAAAAAGGGTATAATCTAACGTGTCTGATTTTTTCTTTTGTGTGATAATAGGAAGTGTTTTTTTATTGGTGGTTGTCACATATTTACCCTCATGATCTTCAATAATTATTTTGGGGACAAAATACCCTTTAGATCCAATAAACTGATCCATTATTTTAACAGCCTGTTCATATTCCTGCTGAGAAGCTCTTCCTAGAGATTCATACTTTTCTATGATTAAACCGTCCCATGTTCTAACGGTAGCTCTGCTTTGAGAAATATGATCATCTATTGTAACACCAGTGTTGAGTGTATCATGACCGGAAGGCATCAAAAGCACTTTACCTCCACCCCCCTCAATATTGGCTGCATATCTGGGCATTGTAACACCTGAAATCCATCCTTGTAGTTGTTTTACAAATAATTTTCCAATCTGAACAGGTGTAATAAAATGTACAATCCCTTTCTCTTTATGACATTGAAGTAAATAATAGGGGTGAACACCAATCCAAAACATCCTGCGGAACGTTTCTGCAAGTATTTTAAAATGGTCATTAACATGATTCAGCAAAACAGTCTGATTTCTGACTGTAAAGCCAAAGTTGTTGATTTTTTGAACAGCCTGGGCCATCTGCTCTGTAATTTCATGATAATGATTGATATGTGTCATAAAGTACACATACTTCTGAATCCCTTTATTATGTTTGTTTGCAGATAATCTGATCAAAGATAATAGTTCATCTGTGATTGCCATTGGTAAAACAACAGGAACCCTCGTTGCAATCCGGATCACTCTAAGATGTTCAATACTACTCAACTCCTCAAGAACATATTGAAGCATTTTTCTGCTGATCATCAAAGCATCACCACCTGTAACTAATACTTCATTGATATTTTGGTTGTATCGGATATAAAAAAGGCCCCTATTGATTTCTGATTTACTGATATCAACAGATTGGTCTAGCGTTTTAGCTCTTTGACAATGAACACAATAAGAAGCACAATTGGTGTTTGGACCAACAAAAAGGGCAACTCTGTTGGGATATCGCTGGTAGGCAGCTCCAAAACTTCTACATCCTTCATCCATAGCACCCTCTTTGCCTGTGTTAGGAAATAAGAGATTGGCAGGGGTAGGAACAGATTGCCAAAAAATGGGATCCAATCGCTTTTCTCCGATCTCTTTCTGATAATTCTTAGTTTGAAAAGGGTTAGAATCGATTAGAGATGCGTAGTATGGGGTTATCCTGAGTGCTTCCTTACCCGCTTTCTGAAGCTCCATCAATGTCCGTTCTATCTCTTGAACCTGAAATTCAGATAACTCAATAACTTTTCTTAACTGATCAACATTCCGAATGGTATTTCTCATCTGCCAAAGGGGATCATTCCATTCCTCCTGGGTAATATCTTTCCATAATTCAATAGTTCTATAATCTCTCGGTTTGAAGTAAAAATTTTTAGATTTCATAACGCAAATATACAAAAAAAAATGGTAAAAGTCAATTTTTTTACCATTTTTATATCCGATATGTTAAAGGGATTACTATTTTTTTTCAAGCCAAACTTTTGAAATCCAGTAATCTACAGAAATTTTTCCAGGTCCTGCGAACATGAGCGATAGATAGATCCCTCCGTATAATAATGCCATCTCTTTTACCCCAAATGGATCGGCAGCATGAACAATCATTCCGGCGACAAACATGGTAAATAGAAGCGGAAAGGCAGCCAGCCTGGTTCCTAACCCTAAAATGATTAAAATCGATGCGAAAAATTCTGCTAAAACTGCTAATGTCAAAGAAAGTTCCATTCCCATTCCAATAGGATCCAGAAACTGAATCTCACCACCAGCCATTAACATTTTTAACTTTCCTAAACCATGGGTCATCATAAATCCACCAACAATCAGTCTTAAAACCAATAATCCCACTGATACCGTCAAGGAATTTTCCCCCACATATAATATTTTTTTGAATATACTTTTCATAATTTTAATTTTTTAATATTTATTCACTAATCACTTATCTCATAGGAACTTCCATGAGTAAAACTTCAGCCTGGCTGTTTGCTTTAA
>JAEWUL010000247.1 GCA_023459435.1 Bacteroidota bacterium | reverse complement strand
CATTATAGGTTGGTAGGGTGTAAAACGGATAATATTCTAATTTCTCACCGATTACTAAAGAATCAAGATCTCCTTTATAATATCTTTCTATCGTGAAACAATTTTCTGAAGTTTGATTGGGATTATTTTTTAATTTTCCTAATTCTATTAAAAGGTGTTCGAAAACTCTATCTGATCTCCATTTAGAATATTTTTTTGCTTGTTCTTGTGAAACGCCAATAATTGGCATTTTTCGTAATGCAGGATATTTATAAAATTCAGAAAGGAAGTTGATATGACAGTTCCCAAAATCAAAATAATTAAAAGAGGCGGGAATACAAAACTCGTATTCTTTCGAGCCCCCACCATAAACTTTACCCATCCAATTCATATATTCTATCCAATCCAAATTTGAAATTTCATTTAAATCACAAAAAAGGGTGTCATTAATTGGGATAGTACCGGGTAATGAATATCTTTGAGTGTAATTATCTTCTTTCAATGGTTGGAAAATTGAACAACCCGAAAAAAGAAGCAGTACCAAAAGATAAGGCAATGTTTTAGAATTAAGTTTCATTTTAAAAGTTTTTTTAATTAAATATTTAAATAGAATTAAGTATCTCAACCCCACTCTCTTCTGCAAATTCATTGGGTTTATCAATATCTCTGAGCTAAAGCACAGGTCTATTGATTTTTACTTCTTACTTTTTACTTCTTACATCTTGCGCCTTGCGCCTATCGCCTTTCGCCTTTCGCCTAATTATCAGATTAATACGCCGTTCTGTCCCCTTTGGTCATCCATTCATAGAATAGATCGATTCCTTCAGGAAGATTGATTTTATCTATATGTAAAGTGCGTTTTTCTTTCGGAAGGGCCAGTTCATCATAGATGAATTTGTCGCTAAAACCGATCTCTTCTACCTGGTACTTGTCAGTGCAGTAGTATACGGTTTTGATATTGGCCCAATAGATGGCGGATAAGCACATCGGACATGGTTCTGAGGTAGCATAAATGGTGGCATCAGGCAGATGAAACTGTTCCAATGCTTTACAGGCATTGCGTATGGCAACCACCTCAGCATGTGCAGTAGGATCATTGGTTGAAGTCACTTTATTGTTTCCTCTTCCTATTATCTTACCATCTAATACCACAACAGCACCAAAAGGGCCCCCTTCGTTGTTTCTCATCCCTTGAAATGCTTCGTTAAAAGCCTCTTTCATAAAATCTTCGTGCTTCATAATCGTCTGTTTTTAGTTTGTAAAAGTGAGTTTATCCAAATGAATTTTGAGATTTAAAAGTTGTTGATGCCCGACAGGATCTCCTTTGGTAAAATGTAAGTTCCAGGAAAAAGTGCACTCTACAAAATCTTTTTCAATCAAATAGAGTATCAAAGCTGATCTGTTATATTTGGATGCTCTGTAATAAGGATCTCCTAGATGAAGGGCACTTCCATATTTGTCATAAAAGGGCATCAGATTATTTCCCGCGTAGAATATGTTTTGAAGTGCTACAAAACGCCATTTTAGAAACAGCTCCACTCCTACCCCCTGAGATGGAATGGTTGTCTGGGTAATTCGCTCTCTTGTTGATCCAAGTAGATATGACAATTTTACACTGGTGGTATCCAGGATCTGGTTCTTTGAAAGATGAAATCCCAATTCAGGGACCACCAGATAATTGTCACAAACGCCCTCTTTGGGTTCAGTGGGGGCTTTGTTGGCTAAATGATTTAAGAAAGTGTGACCTCCAATTGAAAGCCAATTGAAATAGTAGCGTCCTTTGAGAATGACCCGAAAAGCTTCTCTCGTTGTCTGACTCATCGCCCCTCTCCAGTCCAGCATAGCTTCAAAAAAGCCATTTTGAGGTTGATACTGAATCAGAAATCCATTGATATTGGGATAAAAATAAGACAAAGAATCTGAGATCACGTGAATAGGGAGTTTTTCTATCATTTGATCATAAGGGATCATTCCAAAGTTCACGTTCCATTTTTTTTTCGTAAATTGATAAAAAACGATGGGATCCCATTTCCCTGATGTTATTGGTGCTCCGATCGGTTGTAGGTAATGAACCCCCAGGTGGACTTGATGTTTTGAACCGTTCTGATCGGTTTTGTTCCAAACCAATTCAGGGGAAACTCTGATCCCAAAAAGGGTTTGAGGATCGGAATAAGGTGTATGTACTTCTCTATTATCAAAATAATGATCGATTCCAATCTGGTATGAAAGATCTTGAGCCTGGATGAAGCCTATAAAACTCAACAGTACCATTAACAGGAGGGTTTTTTTCATATCTATCAGATTAATCAATTGTTACATTCGTGATCTGAATCCTTCTTTCCAAAGAAGCGGCAATACTGTATACAGAGTTTCTCTGATCGTGAATATTTGCACTTAAATTCTTTGCAATAGCCTCCTGATTACCTAGAGGAATAGCAATTATCTGCAGTTTATTATTACTATTTCCTTCCAGATAAGGGAGTAGTTCGCCATCATTATATTCTTTTAAAAAATTAATAAAACTGGCTATTCTTCTGGAGGATAATTTCAGGTTGTAATCCGATTTATGTAATGCACTGGCATAACCCTGAACAGTAATGGTTACCGTATTTCCCTCATGAAGTATTTGTTGAATGATTTTACAAAAATCATTCAATTCGTAATATCCCCTCTCAACGGAATCCTTGAAAAATGTTTCAATCGCTTGATTTGCTATTTGTTGTTCTTCAGGGGTCAATCCTTTGGAATACTCTTGTTTGAACTTTTCTTTCGCAGCAATGTAATTTGAAATGGTTAATCTGTAGTTTTTATCTGTAGTTGTTGCATTTGATTTAGGATCCGGCTCATCATTGTTGAAATATAAAGTCAACGGGATTAGTGATTGTACGAGTTCCAATTTTGATACGGTATCTTCTTTTTCAACAGGTTTTAAAGTATCCTTTGGGAAGTTCCATTGATAGGCATAAATATCGTTACAACACTCTCTGTGGGAATATTTTGAATTGGGGCGGTTGGATGAGAAAAACCCATTTCTATCGTTCTGGTTGATGGTAAAATAGAGATCATTATAGTCAGAATTTAAAGGGACCCCAATATTGGAGGGTTCACTCCACTGACTTAATGCTCCTTTGGAATAGAAGATATCATACCCTCCAATTCCAAGATGTTCATCAGAACTGAAGTATAGATCCCCATCCTTTTTATCATAAAAAGGGGTCACTTCGTTTCCTTGGGTATTGATCATTGGTCCCAAATTGATTGGATTCTGAAATTTACCATCTTTATATATGGAATACCAGATATCGAGCCCCCCATAAGATCCTGATCTATTAGACACAAAATAGAGAACACTATACTCTTTATACTCTACAAAATGGGGTTGTGTATTGTTTTGATATGGTTGATTAATATGTGGTGGAAGTTTGGTTGCTTTACTCCATTTTCCATTTTGATAACTCGATTTCCAGATATCACAAATCAGATGTGGATATGCAGTTTTGGAACATCGTGTAAAAAAGAGGATATTCCGGGCTTCATTAAAAGTAAAATTGATATTGTAATATTTTTTATTATTGATCTCTTTTGGCAATGGTTCCGGAGAGGAGAACCCACTCACAGTGAGTTGAGAACTATAGATCTTTCCCATCCAATAG
Organism: Bacteroidota bacterium; assembly: GCA_023459435.1. Taxonomy (GTDB): domain Bacteria; phylum Bacteroidota; class Bacteroidia; order Bacteroidales; family WCHB1-69; genus UBA5429. The sequence continues at coordinate 7,262 of JAEWUL010000247.1, read as the reverse complement.
GCATCAAAGATATTTTCATGATCATCTTCACTAAGCGACACCAACGAGGAATAGATAAATTGGGAATCAGGTAACAACACCCCTTTAAACTCAGACTGTTCGGTATTGATATGTCGGGGCAATAACTCCAACTGAACCGGAAGTTGCTTGTTTTTAATAAACTTAACCTGTTGGAGCCTGAAAGCAACATCCTTTGGGATATCTTGTGCAACAAGATTTCCCATGATTAGGATCGTCATAAGAGCAAACAAAAAGCTTTTCATTCCAACTAATTACATAATCTCATAAGGACAAGGTTCCCGACCTGTTCTACCCACCTTTGATTTTTTATACGTATAAATGATAGAAAGTTCGAATCCACCTCTAATCTTCGTAGCAGGGAAAAAGGTGGAAATATTTAAATCATAGCTAAATCCGAGTTTTAGGTTCTGAACATCCATTAAAACATTGACAATAATGGCATCTTTCCAACGATAAAACAGGCCAACGCCAAAGGTTGCGAGGGTTGTATATGCATTTTTCTTTAATAAAAACTCTAAATTGCTCCCTGCTGTATATTCACTGAAATTCCCTTGTATAGATGCAAATGCTGCAGGTGAGAGAACCAAGTAATCTGTTAGCATCAATCTTGAGCTAAAAAAAGGAGTGAATCTAATCGGAAGGATCATAGTTCCTTGTCGGTAAGATTGGGTAGGTCTATTGAGGTGAAAAGCGCTGAAACCAAAAGAGTAGAGATTGTTTTTTTGGGGAGAATAGTTATAAAAAACACCCAACCCGAAATCAAAATAGTTGATTTTCAAATCACCAAAGAGCTCTGTAATAGGATTATTAGGATTATAAAAACCGTTTTGGAACTGTTCGTCAAAATGGAGAGCTGCATAATTAAGGGAGCGTTGAACATACCCTCCGGTGAAGCCAATCCCTATTTTGTGATTATTTTTATATCCCAAACTTTTTACAAAAGAGGCTGCTAGGTTAATATCCAAAGAGCGAAACTCTGAGTCCCCTGCTTTGTCAGTGTTGATATGGAGCCCCAGACCAACCAGATGTTTTAATTTGTTGTTTTTATATATTGGGGCATCAATTGAGCCTGAAAGAGAAACAAATGGTTTGGTTACAGAGAGCCATTGTGTTTTCTGGTTCAGATTGGCTCTCACTTTACCATCAAAAACACCCGTCATAGCCGGATTCAACAGATAATGGGCAGTATAAAACTGGGAATAGTGTAAGTCTTGGGCATCTACTTTCAACAATGAAAAAATACCGACTAAAAACAGAATCAAATATCTATATTTATCTTTCCAACAGTTTTTTAAATACTTCCTAAGTTCATTTTCTCGAGGATTATCTTGCGGTTCATAGAATTTTTTTCCACTGATCGAATCCGGAAGGAACTCCTGATTGACAAAATTGTGATCAAAAGAGTGTGCATATTTATAGTCTTTCCCATAATGAAGCTCTTTCATGAGTGACGTTGGAGCATTTCTGATATGGAGTGGAACAGGCAGATCACCTGTTTTATGCACCCATTCAATCGCTTCATCAATAGCCAAATAGGATGCATTGCTTTTAGGTGAAGAAGCCAGATAGATTGCAGTTTGAGAGAGGATAATTCTACCTTCCGGCATCCCAATCTGGTGAACAGACTGGAAACAACTGTTGGCCAGTAAAAGGGCATTGGGGTTGGCATTGCCAACATCTTCGGAAGCTAAGATGATCATTCGGCGGGCGATGAATAGAGGATCTTCACCTGCTTCAATCATGCGGGCCATCCAATAGACAGCAGCATTAGGATCTGAACCTCTAATAGATTTAATAAATGCTGAAATGATGTCGTAATGATTTTCGCCCGCTTTATCATACAAAACCAGATTTTTCTGAATACACTTCGTCACATTCTCATTCGTAAGAAGGATAACGCCATCTATAGGTTTGGTGTATTTAACAGTAAGTTCAATTGCATTGATCAATTTACGGGCATCCCCACCCGATATTCTAAATAGGGCTTCTTGTTCTTCCACCCGGATGGTGATCTCCATGGTATTTTCCAGGTGAGTAATACAAGCATTCAGGATTTGCTCCAGATCGCTTTTATCTAATGAATGAAGCACATAAACCTGACAACGGGAGAGCAATGGTGCAATCACTTCAAAGGATGGATTTTCAGTTGTAGCTCCAATTAGTGTAACAACACCTCTTTCAACCGCCCCTAATAATGAGTCTTGTTGTGCTTTGCTAAACCGGTGGATCTCATCAATAAACAGAACAGATTGATTTTCTGACTGTTCCGCTTTTTCAATTACAGATCTAATATCTTTAACCCCTGAGCTTATCGCACTCAACATATAACAATCCGCTTCTATCAATTCAGAGATCAGTAAAGCCAATGTTGTTTTTCCAACACCTGGAGGACCCCAAAGGATCATCGAATGTATTTGCTTATTCTCAATAGCAATCCTAAGCACTCCACCTGCTCCAATGAGATGTTTTTGTCCGATATAGGACTCCAGAGTTTTAGGTCTTAAGATTTCTGCTAACGGTTGCATATGATTCCTTTGTTACCAAACTTGATCAAAATTTTCATTTTCTCTAACTTTAGGATCTCTTTGGTATTCTAAAAGTTTCGCATATTTTAGAAAGCTATTTACAGCAATGGAGAGTGCTAAAGTGAATCCATCAACACCTTCAAAAATGGCTCCTTTGAAAAAGAAATTGATAATAAAAGCACTACATCCATGAATAAATGGAGTTAATGGAGTGGCTTTTTTTCCCTTCAGAAATAAAATTTTTGCACCTCGCGTACTATAATTACGACCCGGTTTTGCAAACAATTCACCCAGATTCTGATACCGATAATGGAAAAGATCCCCTTTGAGTTTTGCAGTGTTTTCTGCAGGTACTGATGCATGTTGTTTCACTGCTCTGAAACGTAGTTTTTCATGTTTGAACAAGCGTACCAGATAATCAGGATACCAACCACAACTTTTCACCCATCTGCTTCCAATAAAATTCCTTCGACGAACAGCAAAGCCATCAAACGACACCTTTTTAAAATCTATTTTATTAATGATCTCAGCAAGTTGGGAAGAGATCCTTTCGTCCGCATCCATGCTAAAAATCCATGGATAAGTGGCATATTGAATTCCGAAATTTTTCTGAATACCATCCCCTAAATAGGACTGCAGATACGTTTTTGCTCCTAATGACTGGGCTATGGAGACCGTTTGATCTGTACTATGAGAATCTACAACAATGACCTCATCACAGATTTGCGAAAGAGAGATGATCGCTTCTTTAATGTTTTTTTCTTCATTGAGTGTAGTAATAATACCGGTAATCTTTGCCATTGTATGAATCCATTTATTAGAGATGCAAAGTTACATTTTTTTAAGATAAAAGGAAACACAAAAATGAAAATGGAAATGATTCTTTTACTGTTCCATAATAATCTTTTTCAAAAGGGTTACATTCATTACTCTAAAATATTTACGATCCGATTTTACAATCCCCATTTCTGTAAGTTGTGCCAATGCTTTAGCCACTGCCGGCCTTGTAACCCCGAATAGATCAGCAAGTTCTTGTTGAGAGTGTGGAATTTGAAAAATGGTATCTTGATGAAGATTCACTTGTTCCAAAAGATAGTTGGCCCATTTGGATTTGATGGTTCCAAATCGATAAGAACGGATCTTCTCAGATAAAAAATAGGCTCTATTGGCCACAATATTGAGATAGTTTTGCAAAATTAGTTTCTCTTTTTGCATCATCTCGGTTAATTTGTCCACTGTGATCCGAATGATGAGTGTTTCCGTACGGGCAATTACATCTACAGGGATTCTGTTTTTGGTTGCAAAAAGGAAAGCAGGGGCAATCAATTTGGAAGGTTCAAGTTCTTCAATAGTAGTATTTCTTCCCAGTGCATCGAGCATTTCAGCACTTACCTTACCTTGTTTGATGATATACAAATGATTGAACACATCCCCTTGAGCAAGGACTAGATCACCATTTTTGTATGAAAATATTTTATACTGTCCATTTAAAAGATCTAAAATACGATCCATTGAAAGACCAATAAACAGGGGACACTTTTCTAAAATTTCTAAAGGAGAATGATCCATGAGCACAATTTATGTTTAATAATTTTGACAAAAATAAATTATTTTTACGAGATAACGACCCCACAAGTGAATTTAATTTTTCAAAATACTTTACTGATACTTCCTTTTGTAATGCTGATCCCATTTCATAGAAGAGATCTGCCAGTAAATTCAGATTGGCATTATTAAAACCATCCTTTCGGAGCAAATGAGTCACAAACTCATCATTTGGAATATCCAGGAGTTCTGTAAGATTATAATCGATCTCCTCTTTTAATATTTTATCTGCAACCTGGTGATATTGCTCGATTAATCCGGTATTTTTGATACCCATAAAATCAAACAATAGCTTTCCTAAAGCTCTGGCTAACTGATTGATCTGCCGTATTAAGTAATCTTCCTGAAACATGAGCTTTTATTTGTTAGTGATACAAATGATACCAATTTCCATTAAACCATTATTAATTAGGGTCAATATTTAACAACCATTTCCTCCTTGAGATCATCATAATCCATCACAACCTCTTTCTGATTCTCAAAACGGTTCATCAAGATCTCTTCAGCCAATACATCTTCCACATATTTTTGAATGCATCGCTTTAATGGTCTCGCTCCATAATTGGGATCCCACCCCTTTTCTGCTAAGAAATCTTTCGCTTTGTCCGTTAAAGTGACTCTTAACCCCAATGCCTCTACCCGTTTTAAAACTTTATCTAATTCAATGTCAATGATTTTGATAATATCCGGTTTTTCTAAATTGTTGAAGTAAACGATGTCATCAATCCGATTCAGAAACTCTGGCGCAAAGTTTTTCTTAAGGGCTCCTTCCAGAACCGAGTGTTCTAATTTCGATTTATTACTCTGTACTGCAGATGTGGCAAACCCAACCCCGGTCCCAAAATCTTTTAACTCCCTAGATCCAATATTCGAAGTCATGATCAAAATGGTGTTCTTAAAATCAACTTTTCTACCAATACCATCTGTAAGTTGACCATCATCAAACACTTGTAAAAGAACATTGTACACATCATGGTGCGCTTTTTCAATCTCATCCAGCAGGACAATAGAGTAAGGTTTTCTACGGATTTTTTCTGTCAATTGTCCACCCTCTTCATATCCAACATACCCCGGAGGTGCACCGATCAGTCTGGATACCGTATGTTTCTCCATATATTCGCTCATGTCGATCCGAATCATAGCATCTTGTGAATCAAATAAATATTCAGCTAAAACTTTCGCTAAATAGGTTTTTCCAACTCCGGTTGGACCGAGGAATACAAAGGTGCCAATAGGTTTATTAGGGTCTTTTAGTCCGGCTCTGTTACGACGGATCGCTTTGGCAATCTTGACAATCGCTTCATTTTGTCCGATCACTTTCCCTTCCAGTTCATCAGCCATTTGCATCAGTTTTTCGCTTTCGTTTTTAGCGATTCTCTTAACAGGAACTCCAGTCATCATGGCCATCACTTCTGCTACATCCTCTTCCGTAACAACTGGGCGCTCAATCCTGGCATTGGCTTCCCATTCCTTCTTGATCAACTCCATTTTTTCCTCAATCATCCTTAAAGAATCTCTATATCCTGCAGCAGCTTGAAACTGTTGGTTCTTAACTGCTTCATCCTTGAGTTTCTTAAGACTTTCCGCCTCTTTTTCAACTTCAATCAACTCCATAGGGACATTGATATTTTGGATATGAACTCTTGAACCCGCTTCATCCATGGCATCAATTGCTTTGTCCGGTAAGCAGCGATCGGTGATATACCGGGAAGAAAGGGCCACACAAGCCTGAATCGCTTCTTCAGAAAACTTGACGATATGATGATCTTCATATTTGTCTTTGATATTGTTGAGAATGGTCACGGTCTCTTCAGGTGTAGTGGGTTCCATCATGATTTTCTGGAATCTACGCTCTAAAGCCCCATCTTTTTCAATATACTGGCGATACTCATCGAGTGTAGTTGCACCAATACATTGGAGTTCACCGCGGGCCAGAGCGGGTTTAAACATATTCGAGGCATCCAGACTTCCCTGAGCACCACCTGCACCCACTAAAGTGTGTAACTCATCAATGAAAAGGATCACATTGGGATTCTTTTCCAGTTCTGTTAAGATACTTTTTATTCGTTCTTCAAACTGACCACGATATTTGGTTCCAGCCACCAGTGAAGCCATATCTAAACTCACCACCCTCTTGTTGATCAGGGTTCTTGAGACTTTCCCTTCGTGAATCTTGATCGCCAGCCCTTCAGCAATAGCCGATTTCCCTACACCCGGCTCACCAATGAGTACCGGATTATTCTTTTTTCGACGACACAAGATCTGAGCAATCCGTTCCAGTTCTTTTTCGCGCCCCACAATGGGATCCAGTTTTCCCTCAGCAGCATATCGGGTTAAATCTTTGCCGAAACTATCCAACATAGGTGTAGAGCCGGAACCTTTGGGAGCATTTTTCCTGTATTTAGATTCAGATCTGCGATCATCATCATCCTCTTCATCATCACCCCCCATAAAATATCCGGAAGTTTCAATATCTGTATTCTCCTTTTTTAGTTCAGCAATGATCGAATCATAAGTGAGACCAGTTTTGCGAAAAAGCAATTTGATCACATTGTTGTTTTCACCTCTACCATCTTTAATGACAGCAAGGATAAAATGGATCATGTCGGTTGTTGCATTTCGGCAGTCACGTGCAATAATATATGCCAAACGGATCATATTCTCTGTTTGCACATTGAATTTGATATCCTCCAGAGCAACTTCCACATGATTTTCATTATTTTCCAACATCTCTTCGAGCTTGGTTTTCAGAGGAAGCATATCGATTTTAAAAAAATCGAAAATCTGCATCGTAGTACTATAATTGGGATATTTAAAAATAGCCAATGTAACATGTTCTATCCCAACGGTTTGATATTTATAATGAATCGCAATTTTCTTTGCTTCTTCCAAAGCATATTGCATTTCATCTGATAGTTTAAAATCCATATAATATTTTCTTTTATTGGTTAAATTAACTTGCAAAGATAAATAAAATTGTGTTTCGTTGCAAATTGTTTTTTTTGGGCGTTCCGGTTGTAGAGACGCAATGCATTGCGTCTCTACAACCGTCGGGCTTTTTCCGGGGTCCGCTATCGCTCCCGTACTTCGCTGCACTTCGCTTAGCAAACA
>JAEWUL010000246.1 GCA_023459435.1 Bacteroidota bacterium | reverse complement strand
TAACAAACTAGATAGAGCTTTTAAAGTCCTTAAAGGTCAGGGATACATAACGGAAATCAACGTCGCAGAAACCATGAAAGAGGTGCGTAAAGCACTTTTGGATGCCGACGTAAACTATAAAATTGCTAAAGATTTTACAGACAATGTAAAGAAAAAAGCCTTAGGACAAAATGTGTTAAAGGCTGTTTCCCCTAGTCAATTGCTCGTTAAAATCACCTATGATGAGTTGATTGAGTTAATGGGAAAATCGGCTGAAGACATCAATATCAAATCGAATCCATCCATCATTTTGATGGCAGGGTTACAAGGTTCCGGTAAAACGACACATTCCGCAAAACTGGCGAAACTTCTGAAAACCAAAAGAAACAAAAAGGTGCTTTTGGTAGCTTGTGACGTATATCGTCCAGCTGCGATTGACCAGTTGAAAGTGTTGGGAGAACAGATTGAAGTGGAAGTATTCACCGATCCTAACTCCAAAAGTCCTGTTGATATTGCCAAGAAAGCGGTTTCCCATGCCAAAGAATGGGGACATAGTGTTGTGATTATCGACACAGCGGGTCGTTTGGCGATTGACGAGATGATGATGGAAGAGATTGGCAACATCAAAAAAGCGGTGAATCCTCATGAGATCCTATTTGTGGTAGATGCCATGACCGGACAGGATGCTGTGAATACCGCAAAAGCTTTCAATGATAAATTGAATTTTGATGGGGTAATCCTAACCAAAATGGATGGTGATACCCGAGGTGGTGCTGCTATTTCAATCAAAGCAGTTGTCAATAAGCCGATTAAGTTTATTGGTGTTGGCGAAAAGATGGAAGCATTGGATGTATTCCATCCTGATCGTTTAGCAGAACGGATCTTAGGGATGGGTGACATCAGATCATTTGTAGAGAAAGCGCAGGAACAATTTGATGAAGAGGAAGCGATCAAACTACAAAAGAAGTTAGCTAAAAACCAGTTTGACTTCAATGACTTTCTGGCACAGATTGCTCAAATCAAAAAGATGGGTAACATCAAGGACATGATGAGCATGATCCCTGGAATGGGAAAAGCGATCAAAGATATGGATATTGATGATAACGCATTCAAGGGTGTTGAAGCGATCATTTTATCAATGACGCCTCAGGAAAGAAGCAATCCGGACATTTTAAACGGAAGCAGAAAGAAAAGGATAGCCAATGGTAGTGGATCTGATATTCAAGAGGTTAACCGATTGATCAAACAGTTTGAAGATACCCGAAAAATGATGAAAATGGTGAATAGTGGCAAAGCTAAAAACCTGATGCAAGCCCTTTCTTCACCGGGTAGAAAATAACAATCTATAACAAATTCATGGAAACGTCAAAGAAAAATCCTATTATACTAGATGGTAAGCATATTGCTGCTGACATCAAAAAAGAGATCGCGGTACAAGTTGAAAAATTGCTTGAGCACGGCAAAGATGCACCCCATTTAGCGGCTATTATTGTTGGCGAAGATGGCGCATCGAAAACGTATGTGGAGAGTATTCAAAGAAACACCAAAGAGGTGGGTTTTATGAGTTCTGTATACCAATTTCCTTCCAATTTCACTGAAAATGAGTTGATTGAAGCTATTGAATTTATCAACAAAGATCCGGAGATTGATGGGTATATCATCCAGCTACCCCTACCCGATCATATTTCAGTAGATCGGATTACTAATCATGTGAATCCCAAAAAGGATGTGGATTGTTTCCACCCTGAAAATATGGGGAATCTGGTTTTAGGGAAAGACACTTTTCTTCCCGCTACGCCACATGCCTGTATGGAGATTTTAAAAAGATCCAAGATTGATGTAGCCGGTAAAAACTGTGTGGTAGTAGGAAGAAGTAATATCGTTGGCAAACCTTTGGCACTGTTATTATCACAAAATAGTGCGGATGCGAATGGAACGGTTACCATCACACACAGCAAAACGCAAAACCTGAAAGAGGTTTGTAAACAAGCAGATATCCTTTTAGTCGCCATTGGAAAACCCGAAATGATCACAAAAGAATACGTAAAAGAGGGCGCGACTGTGATTGATGTAGGGATCCATAGAATAGAAGATAAAAAATCGGAAAAAGGGTACAAGATTGTTGGTGATGTGAAACACGATGAAGTGGATCCCATCTGTTCTGCAGTTACGCCGGTTCCGGGTGGTGTTGGCGCTGTAACAATGAGTTGTTTGTTACTGAACACATTAAAAGCATATACTCAGTTTCACGGTTCTATTGAAAACTTAACGTCTGAAAATGATAGAGATGCGGAGATCTATGAAGAGGATCACGATCACCACCATCATCACGACCATGACCACGATCATTGCGATTGTGGAAGTGATCACTAAAATGCTCACTTGTCAATTTTTATTGACACAATTCCCATTTTATGAAAAAAAAGATAATATATGGTACTTTCATCACAGTAGGTATCCTATTATTGATTTTTTTATTTGGGCCAAAACCTTCCAAACCAGTATATAACACTCAATTACCGGAGATTTCTGCAGATTTGGGTCAATTAGACAGCTACATTGCACAAAAAGAGGCAAAATACGCTGTTAAACCCGACAATCAAAGCAGAATTATCTGGGCAAACAACACTTTAAAGCAAAAAACCGAGTGGGTATTGCTTTATTTACACGGATTTTCAGCATCCTGGTACGAAGGATCCAATCTCAATCTCAATTTTGCAGCCAGATATCATTGTAATGCTTATTTTCCAAGATTAGCAGAACACGGATTGGTAACGGAGGAACCACTTCTCAATATGAGACCCGATTCCTTATGGAATTCAGCAAAGGAAGCATTGATAATTGCCCGGAAACTTGGACATAAAGTGATCATTATGAGCACTTCTACCGGTGGAACTTTGGCGTTAAAGCTTGCTTCTGAATATCCGGAATTAGTACAGGGATTGATCCTATACTCTCCCAATATTGAGATTAATGCACCGACCGGAATTGTCACAAAACCTTGGGGATTACAGGTTTCCCGATTGATCTTTGGTGGACAATACAGAATTGTAAATGAGCAGTTTAACTCCAAAGAGTGTAATTACTGGAATTGCAAATACAGGCTCGAAGCGGTCATGTATCTTCAACAATTAGTTGAAACGACGATGACGCAGGAGACTTTTCAAAAAGTGAAGTGTCCGGT
>JAEWUL010000245.1 GCA_023459435.1 Bacteroidota bacterium | reverse complement strand
CCTCACCATTGGTACCCGATATGAGTATTACTCCAATCCACTGATTGACTTTGAAAAGATTAATTACAAAGGTCAAGGGTTTACACACTATTTTGCTGATTATAAGACCAATCTTTTACAAGTAACTATTGGAACATTTTACGAGCAATTTGGTCAAGGGTTCTCTTTAAGAGCTTATGAAGACCGGCAGTTAGGAATAGATAACTCCATTCTGGGAGCCAGAGTAAAAATAAATCCTTTTAAAGGGATTACGGTAAAAGGGGTTTGGGGAATTGAAAGGAATAATTTTGACTTTGATTATACCAAAAGGAGTGACTTTATCAGAGGTATTGATGGTGAAGTGAGTATCGATGAGTGGATTAACCTTTTTTCCGAGAAAGGTATTACACTCACTTTAGGGGGCAGCTTTGTCAGCAAATACGAGAGATCAACCGATGATATATACTTCATTTTATATCCAAACGACTCCTCATTGACCAGAACAGGAACTATCCCTGCAGCCAATATTCCTCAAAATGTGGGTGTTTGTGCTTACAGATTTAACTTTGGATACAAAGGATTCAGAATTGAAACCGAATATGCTTCAAAAATCAACGATCCGAATAATTCCAATCTGTATATTTTCAAAAAAGGGGAAGCCTTTTTCACTACAATTACCTATTCCACAAAAGGGTTTGGTTTCTCAGGCTCATTCTTAAGAGCTGATAATATGGATTTCAGATCCCAAAGGGCAATCAGTTCCAATTCATTAATGAGTATCAATTATATTCCTGCTATCAATCGACAATATGCTTATCAGTTGTTGGGAAACTACAGTTACTCAAGTCAACCGAATAATCAGATTGGTTTTCAAGGTCAGATCAATTATAGAATACCCAAAAAGAGTTTATTAGGGGGTGCTTATGGAACCGATTTAACGTTCAACTATTCCCGATTCCATTCTATAGAAAGTATACCTGTTGATGAAGCTGTTGAGTATGGAACACCTTATGGCACTGATGGTTATACATCATCATTTTTCAAATTTGGAGATGAATTATTGTATCAGGATTTTGGATTTGACATTACCAGAAAAATCAATAAGAAGTTAAAGTTGGCGTTATCTTACAATTACGTAGATTACAATTTATTGGTTTTACAAGGACATGGTGAAATGGTTCATTTACATCACTTAACATCTGAGTTAACATACAGATTAAACGATAAACATGCTTTAAGGGGTGAACTTCACGGATTATTTACCAAGGAAGATATGGGAGACTGGGTTTATGGAATGTTAGAGTATTCTATTAGTCCAAAATGGTTCTTTTCTATTGGGGATCAATACAATTACGGAAATAGCAATGATGCATTAAAAATTCATTACTACAATTTCTCCGTTGCTTATGTTATTGGTACAACGAGAATTGCAGCCAATTTTGGTAAAACAAAAGAGGGGATTTTATGTATTGGTGGTGTTTGCAGAGCGGTTCCTGCATCATATGGTTTGGGTTTAAATATTGCTACTAAATTCTAATGTTAAAGAGATGAAGATTATGAAAAAAATAGTTTTATGGGTTATGGGAGTACTATTTCTTACTTCCTGTGACATTATTGAGAAACCTTATATCATTAACGAAGGTGAAACGACTGTTCAAGTAGAATTTCCTACTCTTGATCCAGCTAGTGTCTATCGTAAGATCCTTTTTGAAGAGTATACAGGACACAGATGTACCAATTGTCCTGCAGGACACGAACGTTTACATACACTACTAACCACTTATAGCGATACATTGGTTCCCGTTGGTATACATGCCGGTTCATTAGCTGCTACTTCTGAAGAGTATCCTTATGACTTCAATACACCGATTGGCACTCAATTATTTACAGATTTCAATATTCCCAGTGTACCATTGGCGATAGTGAATAGAATCAAATACATCCCTTCATCATGGGGGTCTCCTATGTCTCAATGGCAAAATCATATCAACTTGGTGGATCGAACCAAAATTTATGCCGGAATTCAGTTGATCAATGAATTTGATGTTTCAACAAGAACGTTGACAGCCAATGCAAAAGTGACCATTTTAGATGATATTTCTGATCCTGTTCAGTTATGTATGGTTATTATTGAAGACAATATCATTGCACCTCAGTTAAACAATGGGGTTCGAATAGCAGAATACAATCATAATCATGTTTTAAGAGGCTCATTGAACGGAAATTACGGCACAAGACTCACTTTGAACGGTCTTGTTACAAAAGACCAATCCTATGAGAAAGCATACAAAATAACCTTCAATGATAAAGATTGGAATGAGGATGCCTGTTTTGTTGTAGCTTATTTAATCAACATGGAAACAAAAGAGATTCTCCAGGCAGAATATATTGAAGTAAAATAAAAAAAGGCTGCAATTTGCAGCCTTTTTTTTTAATACTCATCTTCGTGAAAAAAGAAATCGTCTTTGGTTGGATAATCAGGCCATAGGTCTTCGATTGTATCGTAAATCTCCCCTTCATCTTCGATTTCTCTAAGATTTTCAATAACCTCCATTGGGGCTCCTGAACGTTGTGCATAGTCAATTAATTCATCTTTTGTTGCTGGCCATGGAGCATCCTCCAATTTCGAAGCCAATTCAAGTGTCCAATACATATATTATTGATTTTAGTTTATATCATTTTTGAGGCCGCAAAAATATAAAAAAGTTTGAATCTTTAGCCATATAAAGAAAATTTTATTTCTCTAATTTCCAGGGAGTTTCAATTATGCCATCTTTAAAATGGAAAAATCGGGCTAAAATATAGAAATAATCTGAAAGTCTATTCACGAATTTTTGACAGGGTTGCAAATAGGGTTCTTTCTCATTTTGTAATACTAATTTTCGTTCCGCTTCTCTGCATATTGTACGACAAATATGCGCGTACGATATTGCTTTTGATCCTTGAGGTAGTATAAATGTTGTTTTTTCAGGTAAAATATTCGTCATCTCATCAATCTCTTTTTCCACTGCAAGAACCATTGATTCGAAATCAATGTTACCCCAATATTTTTCAAAACACTCCTTTTCGGTTGCAATAACACCCCCTATCACAAATAGATTCCTTTGGATCTCTGTTAAAAACGGAATATTTTTTTCTGTTATGAGTATACCTATGAATGCATTTAATTCATCGATAGTTCCATACACATCTAGAATGGTAGAACTTTTGGATATTCTAGTTCCACCTACTAAAGAAGTGGTCCCATTATCCCCTGATTTGGTGTATATTTTCATATTTTTTATCAATTATTAGGATTAGAAAAATTGGGATTGTTTAGGAATTCATGATCGGTAAGTGTATATAAAAAAGCTTTTAGATCAGCTATTTGAGAAGGAGTTAACATCATTCCACCCTGATCAATTTTATGCATAAGGGGGCTAATATAAGGAGAATAGACCAATCCTGTGTTATAAAATTCCAATACCTGGTCAAGCGTTTTGAATCTTCCATCATGGAAATAGGGCGCTGTCACTTCAATATTTCTCAAGGTTGGTGCTCTGTACGATCCAATATCATTTGTATTTCCGGTAACTGCATATCGATCTCTTATATCTGTAAAAACATTTGATAATCCGTTGTTATAGAAAAGATTAGTCGTGAACAACGGTGTCCCGTTTCCTCCATGACAATGGAAGCAGTCTGCACCTTCTTCAGTTGTAAACAAGATATATCCATTTAGTTCTGAAGGTGTTAGTTGTTCTAGCCCTTTCATATAGCGATCAAATTTAGAGTTTCCAGATACCAATATTCTAATAAACTGAGCTATTGCTTTTTCGATTCTATCAATAGTAATATCAGAAGTTCCAAAAGCATTTTTAAAAAGATCTGGATATTTCGGATCCGTTTTAAGGGCAGCAATCGCTCTTTCAATCGTACTATTCATTTCATAAGGAGCTTTAATTCCCATAGAAACCACATCCTCAATGGTTCTTTGGTTAGAATTTGGATTAGAAGGATGGATCAACCCGTTCCAGAAATATCCTTCATGATTAAAAACAAGGTTAATGAGAGGTAACATGTTGTGAGGGGTGTATGCCCCTGACAATCCATAGGTAACACCCTCAGGGAATCTTGGATTATTCATTCCCACTTCAAAAGCATGCGCCTGATTATGACAGGTTGCACAACTCATCATGGAATCGGGGTTTGATCCGGTATATCCACATAATTTCGTTTCATAGAAAAGGTATCTGCCTAAAAGAATCCCTTCAACAGTAAGAGGGTTGTCAGCTGGAATATTTAGATTTGTAGGAAAGAAATTAGGAATTTGAAGATTATAAGGTGTTGGTTCATAAGGTTTAGGATCATTCCCACATGAAGCACCCAATAGGAGAATCGATGTAAAAACAAGAATATACGTTTGAATCTTTTGGATTATAAAGATTTTTTTTAAAAAAGTGTTAATTGTTCCCATTCGTCATCATCTTTTGAAGGTTCTTTTTTCTTAAATGTTTTTCTTATAGGGGGTTCCGGTTTTTCTCTTTTTTCAGTTGGTTCTGATTCTTTGTTTGTATCTATGGTATCAAAGATCTCTTTAGCAATAATATAATCTAAATTTTTTACTTCAAATTCAACTTCTTGAGGATCATTTTCTGTAAGATCCCCATTTTCCTCTTCTGGTTCCTCCTCCTCTTCTTCCTCAAGTGGGATGGGGTCAATGAGTCTGATATCTTTAATCACACCATTATTGATTCTTTTTCCTCTGGCTTTTATACTCATTAATTCCACAAATTCGACACAAGAGATTTGGGTAATTTCAATATCAGCAGGATTTTTGGTATAATACTCCACTTCAATCTGTGGTAGATAATCATAAGAAATATGAATGATTTCAATCGTTTTATCATCAGCTAGAAACTCTATCTTTTTATCGGTAGGTTCAGGGATAAAACGTTTCATATAATATTTCTCCTCTTTGAGGTTTCGATATACAACCGATACAGGTTTTTTGGGGTTAAATTTTTGGATAATTGAAAGAGTATCTTCAAGATGCAATGTCAACTCAAAGCCGGTAATTCGATAATAACCATTTGAATATATGGTAATGATTTTATCATTCTCTTTAAAAGCACCAAGCAATACACCTCTTTCATCAGTATTTAACCTCATGATGGAATTATCGTAGTAAATATTGATCGCACTAAGGGTAGAGATCCCTTTTTCACTTAACTCAATCTTTCTTACAGCGTGTCTGGAAAGAATATTACCTTGAGATGATCTATTTTTAATAGCCAGTTTTGAAAAGTCGAAGTCGAATTGTAGTTTTTTAATTTTAGCTTTAGCCTTCAGATACACTTTTACTTTTTCAGCTTCTCCGTTAGGATTAGAGGTCAGATACAATATTTTTGATCCTGATTTTCCTTTGGTAAGGTCGTACTCTTTATCTCTCGTAACACCTCCTATCGCAAAACGTTTTACCATTGCCATCCCATTTAAACCATCTGAATAAACCATATTATAGATCGTTCTGTCATCATTTCTTTTAAACACTTCAACATGAATGATATCCTTACCAAAAAACTGTTTATCAGACACTTTGCTTACGGAGAATTTTCCATCCTCTCTCATCACAACAATTTCATCAATATCAGAGCAATCGCATACAAATTCGTTCGTTTCATCTTTTTTCAAGCCAGTACCCACAAAACCCTCTTTCTTGTTTACATATAATTTTTGGTTTGCTACGGCCACTGCAGCAGCAACAATAGTATCAAAGTTTTTGATTTCAGTTTTACGTTCTTTACCTTCTCCGTATTTTGCTTTTAGAGACTCAAAATAGGCAATCGCATATTCGATCAGATGAGCAAGATGATCGAGAACTTTTTTGATATTTTCCTCAATCTGAGCAATTTGATCTTCAGCTTTTTTGATATCGAATTTTGAGATTTTCCGAACAGGTTTCTCACAAAGTTTAAGAACATCCTCTTTCGAGATCTCTTTTCTGAATAGGGAGCGGTAAGGATCGAACGCTCTTTCGATATTTTCAACCTGTTTTTCCCAGGTTGAAGTATCTTTTTCCAACTCTTTATAGATCCTTTTTTCAAAAAATATCTTCTCCAGTGACCATCTGTGCCAATCCTCTTCCAGTTCATGTAGTTGAATCTCCAGTTCCCGTTTCAAAAGGTGAACGGTATGATCTGTATTCACTCTCAAAATATCTTTAACCGACAAGAACTGAGGTTTTCCTTCATGCAATACACAGGCATTCGGAGAGTAAGACATTTCGCAATCGGTAAAAGCATAAAGGGCATCTATGGTTTGATCAGGTGAAACACCGGGATGAAGATGAAGAACAATTTCAACAGTAGCTGCTGTATTATCATCGATCTTTTTGATTTTGAGCTTCCCTTTTTCAATAGCAGGAGCAATAGAATCAGCGATCAGATTGGTTGTATTGGTCCCAAATGGGATCTCATTGATCACCAGCATCTTTTTGTCAATGATAGAAATTTTGGCTCTATTCCGAATTTTTCCTCCTCTTGCGCCATCATTATAACGGCTTACATCTACAGATCCCCCTGTTGGGAAATCCGGATAGATCTCAAAATCCTGATTGTTAAGGATGGCAATGCTGGCATCGATCAGTTCCAGGAAATTATGAGGTAATATTTTTGTATTAAGACCTACAGCGATCCCCTCCACACCTTGTGCTAACAAAAGTGGAAATTTTACAGGAAGCGTAATAGGTTCTTTATTCCGACCATCATAAGAGAGTTTCCAGTCTGTCGTTTTGTGATTAAAACACACTTCCAAAGCAAACTTAGACAATCTGGCTTCAATATAACGAGGGGCAGCAGCGGAATCTCCGGTATAAATATTTCCCCAGTTACCTTGAGTATCAATGGTTAACATTTTTTGGCCCAGTTGTACCATAGCATCACCGATTGAACGGTCTCCATGTGGATGATATTTCATTGTATTACCAATGATATTAGCCGCTTTATTGAATCTTCCATCCTCCAATTCATCCATAGAGTGCAAAATTCTTCGCTGTACAGGTTTCAGTCCATCTATAATATCGGGAACAGCACGGTCTAAAATAACATAAGATGCATAATCTAAAAACCAATTTTCATACATGGTCTGAACATGTATCACCTGATGTAAATCTGAGGTGTTGTCTTGTAGTGATTCTTCAGGCTCTTCTTCTGGGAGTAGGTTTTTTTTGCTCATAAATTCTATCTCGTATCTTACTAAACATTCTTGCAAAAATACACATTTTTTTTTGTATTTTTGCCTACTAAATTTTGAAACTTTGGGAACCATCAAAAAACTGGCAGGACAAACTGCAATCTACGGATTGCCAACCATTCTAGGTAGATTATTAAATTATCTTCTTGTTCCTTTGCAAACCTATATTTTTGCAACTGACAAGTACGGAATAGTTGGGGAGTTGTATGCCTGGACCAGTCTTATATTTGTGATTCTAACTTTTGGGATGGAGACCACTTTCTTTAGATTCTCCCAAAATATTGAAAACAGAGAGAAAACATTTTCCAACGTCTCCATTTTTTTACTTTTTACCTCTACCCTATTTATCCTGGTTTCATCGGTTTTCTCCAATCAGATTGCATCTTATCTAAAATTCCCCCAATATCCGGAATATATTGTGTATATGGCTTTTATTGTAGGTATTGATGCTTTCACATCGGTTCATTTTGCCCGTTTTCGCCTCATCCAACGTCCCATAAAATTCGCATTCATTAAATCGTTAAATATTTTCGTAAATATCTTTCTCAATATATTTTTCCTGGTTCTTTGTCCTTATTTAGAAGATATCCATTTTGCTCCCCAATTAATGTCTGTCATTTTTGACAGAGAAATTGGGATTGGGTATATTTTTCTGGCGAATTTAGCTGCTTCAGGAATTACACTTTTATTTTTATTACCGGATATTATCCGATTTGAATGGAAATTTGATTTCCCTTATTTCAAAAAAATGTTGAAATATGCTTTCCCTCTGGTTATTTTTGGTTTGGCAACAATTGTAAATGATACGATGAATCGTATTTTTATTAAAAACTTCGGACCTGAAGAGAGCGCTCAAAGTATGGTAGGGATTTTTAATGCCTGTTTTAAGATCTCCATCTTCATGACCATCTTCATTCAAGCCTTTAAATATGCCGCTGAACCTTTCTTTTTCAGCAAAGCAAACGATTTTGACGCAAAGAAAGCCTATTCTGACATCATGAATGTGATTGTGATCATTTGTTCCATTATGTTTTTAGGAATTATGCTCTATATTGATATCATTCAATATTTTGTAGGTCCTGATTATCGTGTTGGTTTAGGAATTGTCCCTATCCTATTGTTAGCCAATCTTTTCTCTGCCATTTTGTACAATTTATCCATCTGGTATAAGCTATCAGATAAAACCATTTATGGTGCCTTTATTTCCATTTTTGGGGCTACCATTACGATTACTTTGAATATAGTGTTAATTCCAAAATTTGGATTCATGGGTGCTGCCTGGGCAAGTTTCTTCTGCTACTTTTCAATGATGGTTGCCTCCTACTTACTGGGTCAAAAGTTTTATAGAGTGAATTATGATATTAAAAAAATCATTTTCTATATCCTCTTGGCAGTCTTAGTGTATTATGTGTCCACTTTATTTCAAATCCAAAACTTTTCTTTAAAAATGGTTGTTCAAACCCTTTTCCTATTTGCTTATTTAGGTGTCGTTTTTATGATGAATCCAGGAGCTTTTGGTAGTTTGAAAAAAGTTATTTTAAGAAAAAAATAGATTAATTATAAACAGTGTTTTTATGTTAGAGTGTCGAATTGTTAATAAATCAAAACATCAATTACCAAACTATAGTACCATAGCTTCTGCAGGTATGGATTTAAGAGCATCACTTGATGAACCTATTGTTTTAAAACCATTAGAAAGATCTTTAGTGCCAACCGGTATATTTATTGAATTACCATTACATTATGAAGCTCAGGTGAGACCCAGAAGTGGTTTGGCTATCAAAAACGGGATAACGGTACTCAATACTCCGGGTACTATTGATGCAGATTACCGGGGAGAAGTAAAAGTGATCCTTATTAATCTTTCCAATGAGGATTTTACAATTC
>JAEWUL010000244.1 GCA_023459435.1 Bacteroidota bacterium | reverse complement strand
GTCCACACCTTCCACTTCTACCTCATTGATATTGAAAGAGGATTGGGGCCTTGCCATGGCCACAACAAATAAGAGATATGCCATGATCGAAAATGCATAGGAAACCCACCTCCATCTGACTCTCCAGCTTTTGGATATGTTTTTAAGAGAAATGGTAGTCGGGATGGTAAATGAGGCCTGCATTTTGTGCTTTTTCCATATTTGCCAGCCCATAATAGGAATCAAACCTAATAGAAGTAAGAAATAGTATGGCTGTGCAAACTCTAAATCTTTTAAAATGGTAATGATTTGTTCCAGTTTATTCATAGTGCTCTATCAATATTTAGTTAGTCTCAGTTATTTCACTTTGATCCGCTGTATTTTCAACAAACTCATAAGCATATTTGTAAGCCATATCATGATCAGTAGGGAGTGGATCCCATTTCGCAAACTTAACAAGATCTGAAATTGAGAACAACTTTTCTAAACGATTGGCTTCTTGTTGCGCAGATTCTATAGTAGTTATTGCTTCCAGAATCTCACTGCTTACCATCTCCATTGCATTAAGATCCCATCTATTTTCTAAATAAATACGGATGATATCGGTTAATTCAGAATAGTATTCCTTGACTTTGCCCTGTTCCCACAACTTTTTCTTTTTTAAGCGGTCCAGATCTCTGAGCGCAATGAGGTGAGGCTTCTCTTTAGGCTTTTGCCTCTTGAGAACCGGTAAGGAACTTCTGCTTTTCTTATTGATCCACCGAACCATAAAATAGATCAATAATCCAATCAATACCGCAATTAGGAAAATGAGTACTCCATATTTTTTAACGTATAACCAGAATTCATGAAGTGTAAATGGTACTTTCACATTCCCTTTGATATCTTTATACGCCGCTGTAGTGTCCACAACTATTGTATGTACATCAAAAAAGAGGGAGTCAGTCATCGTTAATAATAATGAATCTGAAGATAAAATGGGGATTGAAGGAAATATGTATCTCCCTGAATCAAATGCAGTTATGGTAATGGTCTGTTTGAATAACTGCAGATCTCCCGACAAACCAGTGTCGATTTTACTGCTTTCTATCCATTCAATCGGACTATTCAACGCAGTGAAAAAGGGGGTGCTGATTTTGGGGAAAAGTATGGCATTTCCCTTAGGAACAGCAACTTCCAGATGAACATTGAGGTAATCTCCAATGAGAATGGAGGTGGAATCCAATGTAGCTGTTGCTTTGTAACTTTGTCCAGAAATAAGATGTGGGATCATTCCCAAAATAACAAATACAACGATCAATTTTAGTTTCATAATTAGGCTTTGATTTGTTTTTTATTTAAGTTGCAAAATTACTAAAATTTGTCCCTTTTAACGTTGAACATTGCTTTTTATTGTATTAAAATGGATCAAAATTTCCTAATTGTATCGATCCGGTGTTTCATAAAAAAAAATAACTATTTTTGCATAACTTAATAAACAATTTGTAACCTTTGTAAACCCTTTGATGATGTTACTGTTAAAAATTTTTAATTTCCCGGCAATCTATATCTTTGTTGTTTTAGCTTTTATTCTTCCTAAGATCCCGGTTGTGGGCAAGTTTTTCAATATCATCAACACCTTGATACACGAATTGGGGCATGCATTGATGTCGATCCCATTTGATGCTTCCGTAAAAAAAATTGAGCTTTTTAAAGATACATCCGGAGCTACAACGATTTCATGCAAAAGTAAAGTGGGCGCTTTTATTGTTTCACTCTCCGGATATCTCTTTGCTGCCCTTTTCTCTTATTTTTCTTTCTATTTGATAGATGTAGGATATCAAAAAGGGTTTTTGTTTATGATCAGCTTAATCTCCATTTTTACATTAATATTATGGGTACGTAACAGTTATGGAATCATTTGGATCATTTTATTTTCTGCGATTAACGGATACCTCATTTATCTCAATAATCCCTACTATATTGATCTGATCACTTTATTATACGCCACATTTATAGCTGTTGAATCAATATCCTCATCATTTATCATTCTTTACTTATCAATTGTCAACAAACAACAAGCGGGTGATGCCACTATTTTAGCAAAACAAACTAAAATCCCGGTATTTGTCTGGGGATTGTTATTTGCCGCATTTTCGACCTATATGGCGTTATTAATTTTGATCCACTTTTTTGATATCCAGATTCTACAGTTTTGGAATTAAATTCATAGCACGCTGATGACACAGATTCAACAGATGATCACAGATTAAGTAATAATCTAATGTGATAATAAGCAAATAAGCCAATTAAAGGTGTGAAAATTATTCCTTTATTTAATAGCTGATAACTGAAACCTGATAGCTGAAAGCTGACGGCTCTTTAGAACTCCTTATTTAGGAAATGGATTATCCCTAGTTTATATTCTTCAGCTGTTAGATTTTTGATCCCTATGATTTTTTGATCTTTGATTTTTAGGATCCCAATGCCAAACATTCCAAATGACATCCGATCGAGTTTATTGGTGGTGTCAATGAGTGTTATTGGATGAAGTGTTTTAATGGTATCGCTTAAATATTTCAAGGTATTTTGAGAAAACAGAACCGCTTGAAACCTTTTCTTCATTTCATCAGTATTCCCTAATAAAATCTTCAAAGCTGCTTTATTACAAGGGACACAACCACCAGGTAAAATGAAAAAATACTCTCCATCTACGATTTGAAATTCAGGGAAATG
>JAEWUL010000243.1 GCA_023459435.1 Bacteroidota bacterium | reverse complement strand
AAAAAAGATTACGCCCACTTTATCATTATTGGAGATCGCTGAAAATGCAAGTACAGCAGATAACTCTGTGATCAGATCTGATTTAAACCTGTTGCGGGTTCCAAATTGGTTGGAGCGACTCACATCTATGAGCAACATCACAGTCAACTCTCGCTCTTCTTCAAACATTTTAACGTAAGGATGATTGAATCTGGCTGTTACATTCCAGTCAATATTCCGGATATCATCCCCGTACTGATACTCTCTCACTTCGCTAAACGTCATCCCCCTGCCCTTAAATGCACTATGATACTGTCCTGAAAAAATCTGTTGTGTGATTTTTCGGGTTCTCAGCTCAATTTTTCTGACTCTTTTTATCAACTCCGTTGATTCCATAGTTTTAAACGTTTTATTGAGTATATAACAATCAATAATGAGAACTATTACGGAACCTCAACGGTATTTAAAATCTCATTGATAATATCGTGATGTAATATTTTCGGCTTCTGCTTCATAGGTTAGTCCTATCCGGTGTCTCAGGATATCATGACAAATCGCTCTGATATCTTCTGGAATAACGTATCCTCTTCGTTTGATAAAAGCGTAAGCCTGAGCAGCTAATGCCAGGTTGATGGTAGCTCTAGGAGAAGCGCCGTAATTGATCAGATTGGCAAACTGGTTTAGTTTATACTGAGCGGGATAGCGGGTGGCAAAAACGATATCAGTGATATAATTGGTGATCTTTTCATCAATATACACTTCTTTTACCACCTCTCTGGCTTTGAGAATATCTTCAGGTTTGAGAACAGTATTGGTTGTCGGCAGGGTGGTTTCCAGATGTTGTCTTAAAATAAACTTCTCCTCCTCTTTGGTAGGATATTGGATCACGACTTTCATCATAAAACGATCCACTTGTGCTTCAGGTAGCGGATAAGTTCCCTCTTGTTCTATAGGATTTTGCGTGGCCATAACCAAAAATGGTTCCTCTAAACGGTACGTTTGTTCTCCAATAGTGACCTGCTTCTCCTGCATCGCTTCCAGTAAAGCACTCTGAACTTTAGCAGGAGCTCTGTTGATCTCATCTGCCAATATAAAATGGGCAAATAATGGCCCTTTCTTTACAATAAACTCCTCTTTCTTTTGACTATAAATCATGGTTCCAATCAAATCTGCAGGAAGTAGATCGGGTGTAAACTGGATTCTGCTGAAATCGGCACTGATAATATTAGCCAATGATTTAATAGCCAATGTTTTAGCCAACCCGGGAACACCTTCCAACAAAATATGACCATTAGTAAGCAACCCGATCAGCAACCTTTCAACCATATGTTTCTGACCTACAATAACTTTGTTCATCTCCATGTTCACCATGTCTACAAATGAACTTTCACGCTGTATGCGTTCATTTAATTCCCTGATATCAACTTGTGTATTCATATTACAAATTAAATTAAGTAGTTTAAATAAAGTTTTGGAATGTTAAACGAAAAGGGATCAAAAATATTGTATTATTTAAAAGGATTATTTTTATCTTCAAGGGTGATCAAAGAGTGTCTGGATCTCAATTGTTTAATAAATTTACCATGTTGTCGGTAAGAAATTTTTATGATGATCATATTTCCGTTATTATCTAAACCCAGAGAAACGGTTCCCAACCGATAATTCTCTACATGAGCCATCATGATGATGATCCCTCTTCTGGCATCAAAAAAGGAATCAGGTGGTAATAGTGTTGGTAAAATAGAAAATGGTATCTTCATATAATACTCCCTCATTGGTTCACTTCCAACCACCACATATACATAATCTTTCTCTCTTAAAAAATATTTTATTTCGCTGATCGGCACTTTGATCAACTCGTCTGAAATGGAGTTTCTGTTAACCAGAAAAAAGTCATCTCTATGTCTGTTGATAAAGCGCTCTTTAATTCTTCTGAATTGAGGAATCAGCAAATCTTTAGAGATAAAATCGAGAAGGTTTCTCTCCAGGTATAGAAATGCTTTTTCTGCATATTTCTCAGAATAAGTGGTTAAGATTACGGTAAAAGGGGGTGTGGTGATCTTCTCTAAAAGTTCAAAACCTGACATTTCAGGCATCTCCACATCGAGAAACAACAAATCACAGGTATGATTTCTAAAATACTCCACAGCTTGAATAGGATTGTTAAAATAGCTCCATTCTGCGTTCAGATGGTGTAAGTTGAATAAATAAGAGAGGGTTGTAGGTACATTTGGATTATCATCTACAATGACGAAATGATATCTGCTTTTATCCATAATTAGTATTGTATTAATAGTTTAGAAATAAATTTATCTGGTTGGTGGTCAAAAGTGATGGTATGTTTTTTTGGATACAATAAATCCAAGCGGTTCATTAAATTGGGCAACCCCTTCCCACTCCCTCTTCGGTTGATGATAGTTGGGGAGATATTGTTCTCACAAGTGAAAAGGAGTGTATCGGGGTCTGGTTGTTCGTATGTTATCTTCACGTAGCCGGTGCCGTCGTGTGGACAAAATTTGAAGGCATTGCAAATCAGATTTTCAAAAAGAAGGGGTGCCAGATGGATCATAAAATCGATCTTTTCGGCAGTAACGGAATAGTCGATATTGGAGGCATGTCGGATCTTCTCCAGCTCCACATAGC
>JAEWUL010000242.1 GCA_023459435.1 Bacteroidota bacterium | reverse complement strand
ATTAATATTTGGTCTCTATTTTGTCCTTTTATATAGCTCATATACTTGATAATCAGGATGTAAAGATACAATAAATATCGATACACTCGGCATTTTCAAGCACTTTTTTATTAGAAAAATTGGTTAGTTTTTACACAGCCTCTTTAGACCTTAGACCTTAGACCTAAGACTTTAGGCTTTTGATATTGGACTTTTTTTTGTAATTTTGCGAGTTAAATTTATAAAAAGTTTGAGGATGAATTTTATTGAAGAAATGATCGAAGAGGATCTAAAAAATGGCAAGAATGGAGCAAGAGTTCATACTCGTTTTCCACCGGAACCTAATGGTTACTTGCACATTGGCCATGCAAAATCAATTTGTTTGAATTTTGGGTTAGCACAGAAGTATAACGGCAAGTGCAACCTTCGTCTGGATGATACGAATCCCACCAAAGAGGATGTGGAATACGTAGATTCTATCAAAGAGGATATTCAATGGTTGGGATTTCAGTGGGCAGGAGAGTATTATGCTTCTGATTATTTCGATCAGTTATATCAATGGGCTGAGTGGTTGATAGAACAAAATTTAGCTTATGTAGATGATTCGACACAAGAGGAGATCAGTCTGGGACGTGGTGTGCCTACTAAACCGGGGACTGAAAGTCCTTACAGAACCAGATCTGTTGAAGAGAACCTCGATCTTTTCCGCAGGATGAAAGCGGGTGAATTTGCAGAAGGGTCTAAAGTACTTCGCGCTAAAGTGGATATGGCTTCACCCAATATGCACATGAGAGACCCCATTTTATATAGAATCCTCCATGCAGAACACCACAGAACCGGTAACAAATGGTGTATATACCCTATGTACGATTACGCACATGGACAAAGTGACTCTATTGAAGGGATTACCCATTCTATCTGTACATTAGAGTTTGAAGTGCACAGACCTTTATATGACTGGTTTTGTAAAACCTTACAGATACATCATCCACAACAGATTGAGTTTGCCCGTTTGAACTTAAACTATACCATCATGAGCAAAAGGAAACTGATGCTTTTGGTACAGGAAAAATATGTAATGGGCTGGGATGATCCGCGGATGCCTACTATATCAGGGTTGAGACGGAGAGGTTTTTCTCCTGAATCTATCCGCAATTTTGCTGAAACAGTAGGTGTCGCAAAAAGAGAGAACGTGATTGATGTAAACTTACTTGAGTTCTGTGCCCGGGAGCATTTGAATAAAGTGGCTTACAGAAGAATGGCTGTGCTGGATCCGGTCAAACTGATCATCGACAACTATCCAGAGGGACAAGTGGAACTTATGAATGCGGTGAACAATCCAGAAGATCCTGAAGCAGGAACCAGAACAGTTCCATTTTCCAAAGAGTTATGGATCGAAAGAGCCGATTTCAAAGAGGATGCTGACAAAAAATTCTTCCGGTTAACCATTGGGGGTGAAGTTCGGTTGAAATATGCATACATCATCAAATGCACCCATGTGGTAAAAGATGACCAGGGCCATATTCTTGAGATTCATGCCCAGTATGATCCTGAAACCCGCAGTGGAATGGAACAAAGCAATCGTAAAGTGAAAGCCACGATCCATTGGTTATCCACACCCCATGCACAAAAGGCAGAAGTTCGGTTGTTTGACAAACTCTTTACCGTTCCTGAACCAGATAACACCGAAGAGGGGAAAACCTTCCTGGATTACATCAATCCCAACTCAATGGTAGTGATTGATGGTTATGTGGAAGAGTCCATGAACCTGAATCAAACCGAAAAGTATTACCAATTTGAAAGAACAGGATATTTTTGTATAGATAAAGACTCCACCGATTCCAAACTTGTATTTAATAAAACAGTAGGATTGAAAAGTTAACCATGCATTGTATATCAGATTATGACGTGAAGATCCTGATGGCTCTGAATGAGAGTCTGAAAGGGGATAGTAATTTTACAGATTTTTTAATGCAGAATGGGTATCCGGAGCTGGCTGCTTTTTCTGCTGCAGTTCATTCCAACTTAGAAGCACTACACTGGCTTTTGAACAATGGGTACCCGGAGTTTGCCATTTTAAGCAATGCCATTGATGGAGAAGATAATGCAATTCAATGGTTGGAAAAATATAAATGCCACATCATGTCCATCTTCGCAGCGGCGTGTCGCAAAGAGGATATGGCAATCAAGTGGCTTGTAGATCAAAAATTAGATGTTTTTCTTTTTTTAGTCAGAACAATCCAGGAACAACTCATGTACCAATCATGGGATTCTTCTGACCCTCATAAATTCAGAAGAACATAATTATTTGATAAACTTCAGTAATTCATCCTTAGAAGATTGGAATGAAAAAGCATCAGTAACCTGATAGTAGTTGTTTTTATCGGTACAATATTGATAGGCATATTTTGCAAATTCCAGTTTATTGCTTTCAAAAGAGAACAATCTCACAATTTGAATAATTTGTGCGGTACACATTCTGTTTCTGGAAACAATCTGCTTAGCTTTATTGAGTTTTCCAGACTCAAAAGAATCGCTTCTAATTGAGTTTAAGGCAGTATTGAACTCATTTTGATTCATACAAGGGTTGATTCCGCCTTGAGGATTTCCATATCCGGGATTGTTTCCATGGTTGTTGTTTCCATGGTTGTTGTTGCCGTGGTTGTTATTTCCATGGTTGTTGTTTCCATAATTATTCCCTTGATTGTTTCCATAGTTATTACCATGGTTACCACTACCGGGGTAGTTGTTGTTATAGTTGGGGTGACAATCATCAGGGATGTTGTTGAAGGTGTATTTTCTACCACTATTTCCCCAGTAATTTCCATAATTTCCAAACCCAGGATATAAATAGGAGTAATAGTCGTTATAAAAATGGTAATTGGGCTGAATAAGGGCCATTACCACATTAGGATTGGTGTTTAAATTAGATTTTTTAAAGACAAATTCACCCCCGCGGTTTTGAATCATAAAAGTATTATTTCTTGGATTAGGAGTAACTCTAACACTTTGCCCCACCACATTTTGTTCCTGATTATCCATTTCAACACGCACTTTGTATTGTCCCTGGATGTTCATTCCCTCAATTCTAATCGAATTAACAGAATATTGATTTTGTAAAACATCATCTACGAACAACCAGAATCTGTGATTAAAATTTTGAGTGCTGACAGTGATTGAACCCCATTGGGCGAATGAAGGGAGTGTAAAAAAAATGATAAGGATTAAAAAACTAATTTTTTTCATAATTTGATCTATTTTATATAGGTTATACGTTATGGATTGCAAATATAAGCAAAAGTTTAACAAGCTCAGGAAAGGGACCCGAATTTAATGAAGGTTATGGGGTTTTTAAAGTACATGTATTTGTAGCCACTAACGAAATAGGTCTCTCTGTGATTCTTAGTGGCTACAACTTACATGCGGGACAAAATTGTAGTCAATTTTTTTTATGAGGCTCAAATTTATATGTAATTTTTCTAACCGATCTGTTTTTTTGGAAAATTTAACATTTTAGACAAAAATTCTGAACGAGCGCATGATTTTGTGTCAAAAATGTATCAAATTTGCAAAAATGTCCAAATTTGAATCACTTTTTTTGGAGATTTCCACTTCTAAAATGGACACTTTTTGACCCCAAAAAGGTCAAAAAGGGGTCGATTTAGAAATATTTTTCTGAATTATTGCAAAATGGTATGGTTCCATTCCAAATTTGTAATTGCAAGTTTTGGGAAATAAAAAGGATCGGTTTTTTGGGTAACCGATCCATTAAATAGTGGAAAAACAGTAGGATATGATTCCGGAGTGTTTCCTATTCGTCTATTAGAAATTTCTAACGATTCTGGTCCCACAATGAGGATTTCCCAGTTGCCCAGCTTCAGTGATGATACACTCTTTACCTCCGTTTTCAACAAAGTAGAGGGCAGCTCTGATTTTTGGGGCCATGGAACCTTCTGTAAAATGACCTTCAGCGAGGTATTGTTTGGCTTCATTGACAGTGATAACGTCTAATGCTTTTTCGTTTTCCTTTCGGAAGTTGATATACACTTTAGGAACATCGGTCAGGATATAAAATTCATCAGCTTTCATTTCTACAGCTGCTAGAGCGGATGCTAAATCTTTATCAATAACAGCTTCCATCCCTTTTCCTCCTTTTTCATTTCTCACCACAGGGATTCCACCACCACCACAGGTGATCACCACATATCCGGAAGTAGCCAGCCTTTGAACCACATCGATATTGCTGATGTGTAATGGTCTGGGAGAAGCTACAATTTTTCTCCAACCGTTCCCTTTTGGGTCTTCAGCAAACACAGCGCCAGTTTCTTTCGCAAAATGGTCTGCTTGTTCTTTTGTGTAGTATGGTCCTACCGGTTTTGTTGGTTTTTGGAAAGCAGGGTCGTTTTCATCCACCACTACTTGAGTTACTAAAGTGATCACGTGTTTTCTGATTCCCCCTTTAAAAAAGATGTTTCTAAAAGCTAATTCAATCATGTATCCAATGGAACCCTGAGTTTCAGCAACACAAACATCCATAGGCATCGCTTCAATACCGTATGTTTTTAATCCGGCATCATGTTGAAGCATTACATTACCTACTTGTGGGCCGTTTCCATGACCGATAACCAAATCGTAGTCCTGTTCGTATAGTTTGTTCAGGGACTTGCAAGTTTCCATTACATTATCCAACTGTTCCTGATATGTGCCTTTTTGATTACTTCTCAATAACGCATTTCCGCCAAAGGCAACCATTGCTAATTTTTTCATAAAAATGTTTCTGATTAGTTTGTAAAACGATGATATATTATTTTTTAGATTACCAGATTTGTGCTCTTTTTTCAGGAGCGAGCCACATGTTGTCACCCTCTTTTACCCCAAAAGCTTCCAGAAAGGATGTAATATGAGGCAATGCACCATTAACTCTCCATTTTCCTAAAGAGTGTGGATCCTCTTTCGTACGGCGGATAATCTCCGCATCGCGGATATTGCCACCCCAAACCATTGCATAAGCAATAAAAAATCTTTGTTCTGGGGTAAATCCATCCATTACACCAAGGACAGATGAGTCTTTGATCGCTTTTTGTAACGCCACATAAGAGATATTGATACCCCCGTTATCAGCAATATTTTCACCTAATGTGAAAACCCCATTTGCTTTTAAGTTTGGTAAAACTTCAATATTGTTATAATAATCAACCAATACTTTTGAACGTTCTGCAAAATTTTTACTATCCTCTTCACTCCACCAATCAGTAAGATTCCCTTTTTTATCATAATATCTTCCTGCATCATCAAAACCGTGTGTCATCTCGTGTCCAATAACAACACCAATAGCACCATAATTAACAGCATCATCAGCATTCATATCAAAAAATGGGGGTTGTAAAATACCTGCAGGGAAGCAGATCTCATTCGTTGAAGGATTGTAATAAGCATTCACTGTTTGTGGAGTCATACCCCATAATGTAGGATCTACCGGTTTTCCGATTTTGCTCATTTGATATTTGTTTTCGAAAATTCTGGATCTTACAATATTCGCATAATAACTGTCATTTTTGATCTCCAATCCGGAATAATCTCTCCATTTGTCAGGATATCCAACCTTTACAATAATGGCATCTAATTTGTCAATCGCTTTTACTTTAGTAGAATCAGACATCCATGTCAACTCTTTAAAACGAGTTGCCATCGCTACTTTTAAATTGGCAACCAGTTTTTCCATTCTTACTTTTGCTTCAGCAGGGAAATATTTTTCCACGTACATTTGACCAACTGCTTCACCTAAAGAGCCATCAACAGTTTCTATCACTTTTTTCCATCTGGGTTTATCAGATTCTTTGCCTGATAATATTTTATTATAAAAATGAAAATCAGCATCTACAAACGCTTTGCTTAAAAAAGGAGCTGCACTATTGATCACATTCCATGCCAAATAAGCTTTAATCGTATTCAAATTTGTTTTTCCAATGATGCTATTCAAACCTTTGATATATTGAACCTGTCCAGTATTAACACTGGTTAATCCACCCAAATCCATTTTTGTTAAATATGCTTTTACATCGAAATTGGGGATCATTTTTTGAAACTCTTCAATTGTTTTTAAATTATATGTAGCATTAGGATCCCTTAGAAGTTCTTTAGGAGCAAATACTTTAGCCATCTCTGTTTCCAGTTTCATCACATCTTTTGCCACTTGTTCCTCTTTCCCTTCCATTCCAATAATTTTAGAATACCCGGAAATTTTAAACATTTTTGTTAAAAGTGCTACATATTCATCTCTTACATTTTTCATTTCAGGATCAAAATAGTAATCACGATCTCCGATTCCCAATCCGGTTTGCCATATCCAGGCTATGTTCATGGAACTGTTTTTAGGATCTGCCTCTCCAAACAAACCAAAAAACGGAGCATTTCCCGTCAGATGCATTTCACCTATTACAGTTGGAAGCTCTTTAATAGATTGTAAAGTCGCAATTCTGTTTAATTCAGGTTGAATGGGAGTAGAACCTTGCTTTTCAATCGTTACTGTATCCATTCCAATGTTATAAAGATCTCCGATTTTTTGTTTGATACTCCCTTGCTCATGTTCCCCTTTGGCAATCTCTGTGATTAACACTTTTAGTTTCTCTTTGTTGTTTTCTGCTAACTGATCAAAAGTTCCAAATCTCGAATATTCAGCTGTTAGCGGGTTTTTATCCATCCATCCTCCTGTTGCATAACGATAGAAATCGGTTTTTGGACTAACAGTTGTATCTAAATTAGATTTGTTGATTCCGGAGGTCAATTCTTGAACTGCACTCTCCTTCTTTTCTTTACATGATGCAAATAAAACAATAATACTCATCATGATTAATGTTAAATGGTTTTTCATTTGTTTTTGTTAATTAATTGGTTATTAATATATTAAATCTTAACACCTTCATTTTTTTGGAGATGCAAAAATACATGATTTTTTGTATTTTAATATTATTGTATTCAAAAAAATGGTACCCTTTTTTTTATACTTTTGCACCGCTTTTCTCTTTATACAAAATAGTTGGTATGCTCATTTTTCATTCTGTTACATTAGATGATCAAAATAGATTAGGAGACAAACTCAACTCCCTGAATTGTAATCTGTTGAACTATAGTTTTGTGGTGCAGTTTTTGTACAGAAATGTGATCCACTTTAGTTATGCAACTTATAAAGATTTTTATATCTCCAAGATTCAAATCAACCAAAAAGATTATTTTCTTTTTCCTGTTGGAGAAGGATCGTATCATGAGGTTTTTGAGGAGATTAAAAAGTATGCTTTTGTGCATCAGGATAAGCTCCGATTTTTCCAGTTTTGCGCTCACAATAGTGAAAAGTTGCTGGAGTGGGCAGAAACACTAAAAGGGGAGGGGTGCTCTTATGTTTTTTATCCTTCAGAAGATGAATTTGAGTATATATATCTGACAGAATCTCTGGCTCATCTCAAAGGGAGTGCCTTAAAACCCAAACGAAATCATATTCATTACTTTGAAAAAAACTACAGGTGGTCGTACGAAAAAATCACTTTAAAGCATATTCCTGAGCTTAGGAAGTTCAATGCCTTATGGAATGAGGAGAAGCAGATTGGAGCATCCTCCCGCTTGAACCTCGAGAATCAGGCATTAGAAGAGGCTTTTCAGTATTACAATCAATTGGATTTGAACGGAATCCTTTTAAAAGTAGAGCAAGAGCTTGTGGCTTTCTCTATTGGAGCACCATTAAATGATGACACCTATCTAGTCTTGTTTGAAAAAGCGGATCGGAAAGTCAGAGGTAGTTATGCCATGATCAATAAACTATTTGCACAAATAGTTGCCACAGGATATTCCTATATCAACAGAGCTGAAGATGGGGGTATAGAAGGCCTGCGAAAGGCCAAAAAATCGTATATGCCTGATTATATGAATGAAGTTTATCACTTAACCATTTTTAAATAGTGAATAGTGAAAAATCAATTGACCCTTGCTTAAGCTCGGGGAAATTGATAAAATAATAAATTATGAAAAAATATACCTTATGAAAAAAATTATCTCC
>JAEWUL010000241.1 GCA_023459435.1 Bacteroidota bacterium | reverse complement strand
CATTACATTCCGGTGTAAAAGTATACTCTGAATGTGTAATTGGCAATGATTGTATCATCCATGCCGGTTCTGTAATTGGAGCGGATGGATTTGGATTTGCTCAACAGGATGGCGTTTATGTTAAAGTTCCTCAAATCGGAAATGTTGTGATTGAAGATTGTGTTGAGATTGGGGCTAACACTTGTATTGATCGCGCTACAATGGGATCTACATTTATCCGTAAAAATGTAAAATTAGACAACCTGATTCAAGTGGCACATAACGTTGAATTGGGTGAAGGAACTGCAGCGGCAGCTCAAGTTGGATTCTCCGGTTCTACCAAAGTGGGTAAAAATTGTATTTTTGCCGGTCAGGTAGGTATTGCCGGACATATTGAGATTGGTGATCGTGTAATTGTTGGGGCTCAATCCGGGGTGATGAGCAACATTGACGGTCCTCAGATTGTTCTCGGATCTCCTGCTGTTTCTGTTTTAGAAGAAAAAAAATTAATTATCTATAGAAAAAAATTACCCGAATTATTTAAACAAGTTAGAGATTTGGAAAAACAACTCAAAGAGCATGATTAAGCTCCATTAAATTAGAATTAATTTTTATTTATGACAAAAAAGCAAAAAACTATTGCGACTCCGATCACTATTTCCGGAAAAGGGTTGCACACAGGCAAAGCTGCGACATTAGTACTAAAACCTGCATCTGAAAACTACGGAATTGTCTTCCAAAGAGTCGATTTACCTCATAAACCTTTTGTTAAAGCACACATTTCCAATGTATTTGATACTTCCAGAAGTACCAACCTTAGAGAAAATGATGCGGATGTAAAAACAGTTGAACATCTTCTTTCCGCTTTAGCCGGATTAGCTATTGATAACCTTCTTATTGAAATTGACAACGAAGAGTTGCCCATTCTTGATGGAAGTGCTACCGAATATGTTGATCAAATTCTTCAAGTGGGGCTCATGGAACAAAAAGCTGAAAGAGAATATATTAGTGTAAGTGAAGTTGTGAAATTTGAAAAACCGGATAAAGGTATTGAGTTGATTATTGTTCCTTCCAAACACGAGAAATATACCGTTATGGTGGATTATGGAACTCATGTGCTTGCTAGTCAGTGTGCTACACTAAAGCATTTGGACCAATATGTACCTGAGATCTATAATTGTCGTACCTTTGTGTTTTTGCATGAGCTCCAGGTTTTGATATCACACAACCTTGTGAAAGGGGGTGACGTTGATAATGCTATCGTTTTTGTAGATAAAAAACCTAATCAGGAAGAGTTAAACCATCTGGCTCAATTTTTTGGAAAATCGGATGTTCATGTCACTGAAAACGGTATTTTAGATAATGTAGAGTTAAGACATCTTAATGAACCAGCCAGACATAAACTATTAGATTTGATTGGAGATCTTTATCTGTTGGGTAAACCCATCAAGGGAGATATTATTGCCAAAAAACCGGGACATTTTGCCAATACTGAGTTTGCAAAACTGATTTCAGAAGCGATGATTCCGGTAAAATAATTTTTTAAAAAAAAATTGTAACTTTTTGTAAAAGATCACGTAAAATATCCTCGAACAACAATGTGATAAACTTTCACGTACAAAAAGTTAATGGTTTGGACAACAGCGACATCTCTGTCGCTGTTGTTTTTTTCTATTATTCCTATTAGAATGGCACAATTATTGCGTATTCAGGGTTGTTAAAATGGAACATTTTTACTATATTTGCAAATTATTAAACAAACACAAAAATGGCAAATTTTCTTACCAAACTATTTGGTTCTAAAGCTGATAGAGATCTTAAAGAGCTAAAACCCTATTTAGAAAAAACATTAACCGTATATGAAAACATTAAAGATCTGACTACAGATGAGTTAAGATCAAAAACGATACAATTTCGTTCCCAAATAGCATCTGCAATTGAAAAAGAAGAATCCAGAATAGCTGAGATCAAAGAATATCTTGACACACATTATGATATAGATATTGAAGAGAAAGAGAATCTGTATAAAGAGATGGAAACTCTTGAGAAAAAATCGTATCAGATCACTCAGGAAGTTTTAGATGAGATCCTGCCGGAAGCTTATTCTGTAATCAAAGAGACTGCAAAAAGGTTCAAAGAGAATGAAGTGGTGGAAGTTACTGCTACTGAAATGGACCGGAACATTGCTGCTTATCGGGATTGTGTGGAGATCAAAGGGGACAAAGCATTATACAATACTTCATGGTCTGCCGGCGGAAATATAATCAAATGGGATATGTGCCATTATGATGTTCAAATCATTGGGGGTACTGTACTTCACCAGGGGAAGATCGCAGAGATGGGAACAGGAGAAGGTAAAACTTTGGTTGCTACCCTACCCGTTTATCTGAATGCACTTCCCGGGAAAGGAGTTCACGTGGTAACTGTTAACGACTATCTGGCCAAACGTGACTCCGAATGGATGGGATTGATTTTCGAATTTCACGGATTGACTGTAGATTGTATCGATAAACACCAACCCAACTCTGATGAACGTAGAGATGCTTATTTGGCAGATATCACTTACGGAACCAATAACGAATTTGGTTTTGACTATCTGAGAGATAATATGGCAAAAAATGTGGGGGAACTGGTACAACGTCCTCATAACTATGCAATTGTTGATGAAGTAGACTCCGTATTGATTGATGACGCCCGTACCCCATTGATCATTTCCGGTCCAACACCAAGAGGTGATGAGCAGGAATTTCATATTTACAAACCAATGATTGAACGTCTTTATAATGCACAAAAATCTTTGGTAAATGAGATTCTTGCCCGAGCTAAAACATTAC
>JAEWUL010000240.1 GCA_023459435.1 Bacteroidota bacterium | reverse complement strand
TACAGAGAAGGGATGGTTTTATTTGAAATCAACACCCAGAAAGTATGGAATGAAGCACTTAGAGATACAATAGGTATTGAAAAGTTTTATGAATCTGTGAAAGATCAATACAACAAACCTTTTAGTGAAATCAGAGCAATCATTGTAACTGAATACCAAAATGAACTCGAAAACAGATGGATTGCTGAACTAAAAAAACAATATCCTGTTGTAATTAACGAAAAAGTGTTTCAATCAATTTTTAAAGAAAAGTGAAAAAAATAGCATTTTTCATAAGTTTCTCCTTTTTTTGCCTTACCTCTTGTCATCACCAAAAGGATCGTATTGTTAGTGAAGTATTTAATCAAAAGTTATACGAATCTGAAGTAGTGAAAAATATCCCATCCGGGCTAAATCCTGATGATAGTCTTGAGATGTTTCAATCTTATGTTACCACTTGGCTCAAAGAAAAAATATTATTGCATGAAGCCAATCAGGTGTTGTCAACTTGTGAGAAATCTTTTGATCAGCAAATTAAGAAATATAAAGAGCACTTACTTATTGAAGCTTATTTCAAAAAAATGACACAGGATTCATCGAAATTTTTGGTTTCAGATCAGGAATTAAAACACTTTACGAGCGAATTTAAAAAGTCTGAACCTGTTCAGAAAAATGTGGTAAGGGTCAATTATGTGAAGCTTTCAAAAAATTCTAAAGTAGGACACTCCATTAAAGAGATCTTATTTGATGATGTAAAAAGGATCAATGATAAAAAAAAGGTAATTGATCTTTGTAGTGATTCAATAGAGTATTTTCTTGATGATAACCAATGGATTTTACTGGACTATCTCGAAAACGACTTTCCTTTCAGTGTAAACAACAAAGATCAGTTGATGCAAAATCATAAAAAAATGGATGTATCAGATGATTATTATCGCTATATCATTGTTTTTCTTGACTTTAAGACTCAATATACCTCACATGAGACAGATGAAGAACAGAATAGCGTACGCAATCTCTTAATCCAGCAAAAAAAAGTAAATTATATCAACAAACTGAAAGAATCTCTTTATAAAAAAGCAATTCAAGAAGATAAAATCATCCAATAAACTTATTGAATTACCAACTTTTTCATTATTTTATTTTTCTGATCAGATAAAATAATAAAATAGAGTCCTGGAACTAATGATTCAACATCAAATGTCGTTTCTGTACTTTCTAGTTTTGCATGCATCAATTGATGAGCATAAATATCGAAAATATACATATCTATATACTGATTTTGGTTCCAATACTGATCCAGCTGAATAGTAAAGTACTGTTTTGTAGGATTTGGGAACACATGAATATCATCATTTTTTAAAGAATAATCGTGAACTGAAACGGTTGACTCACCTGTCACAAAAAGGTAAGTTAATGCTCCTGTACTGGCTATTTTGATGGTATCTTGGACTGTTCCTACAATAGATGGAAGAAATCTGACATACAAATCCTGTGGTAAATTACTTTTTTGGATTACCAGTTGAGATACCCATGTAGTACCATTCAAAGAAACTTGAAAATGTTGTGGCGCTTTGATTAGTAAATTGATGGTTAATTGAGATACATCAGCAGAAATCAAAGTTGTTTGATGAGCAGAAGGAACATTTTGTGAAGATATAAAGTTCAGATAATTTGATGAAGATTGAATAATATCGGGTGAACCTATTTGAAAATGGGCGTAAATGGTGTGAGTATCAGTCACATTGGTAAAAGTATAAGTATTGGAAGAGCCTACCAGAATACTATCTGCAAAAACACTTTGAATCGAATATCCAACGGATGGAGTAATAGAATAGGTATAAGAAGCTCCATGGTTTACCATAGTTATTCCAGTTGGGGAGATGGTTCCATTCTCATTTTGATATGCAATAATTGGATATTTATTTAGTGAAAGATTGAGGAGTTCAATTGTGATTGAAGAATGAATATTTGAGATTGTGTATACATTATTAACGGGAATTAGTGTATCGTTTCCTACTCTAACAAAAAGAGTTGAATTTGAAAAATTAGGAGAGATGGTCACAGAAAAGGAAAATGTTCCTCCAGCAGGAACAGGAGATGAAGAACCATTTTCAGGTGTTATTTGAGCACCTGCATGAGCCGGTATAAAAACAGGATAAGACAACAAAGCGCCTCCTCCCATAAAATCGAAGGAAACGATACTATTTAATGGATTCACAGCGATATTGGTGATTGGTTTTACTGTATTTACGTTAGA
This sequence comes from Bacteroidota bacterium, assembly GCA_023459435.1. GTDB lineage: Bacteria > Bacteroidota > Bacteroidia > Bacteroidales > WCHB1-69 > UBA5429. The sequence continues at coordinate 383 of JAEWUL010000240.1, read as the reverse complement.
CCAAGACTTCATAGATGGTGTTGTATTATCGGTAAATGATGTTTTAGAAAGTGTTCCTGGCCAAGGGCAAGAAGGGGCATCAATAGTCCCATAATTATTGGCAACAGGAAGAGCAAGAGTAGCATTCGCAGCTACAGGATAAAATTTTTGTCTATGGGTTGTATTGATACTTCCAGAACCAATATTTGAGGCACAACGATAGATCATCATTCCTGACCCCGGGTTACCGATATCGAATCCTTGTAATATTCTGTTTTCTATTAAAAAATATTCATTATTGGTGTTTGTATTTATTCTATAAAATGCATTAGAATAGTTCACAGATGGTGGAACAATAACGGTTTGAGGGGTATTTAAAATATGAACATCAGCCCATTCATAGG
>JAEWUL010000239.1 GCA_023459435.1 Bacteroidota bacterium | reverse complement strand
GTATTGATATTACAAAAGATATGATTCCGGTTGTACCTGCGGCTCACTACTCTTGTGGAGGCATAAAAACCAATGAGTATGGTGAATCTTCCATTCTTCATTTATATGCTTCCGGTGAATGTGCTTCAACAGGATTACATGGTGCTAACAGACTTGCTTCCAATTCCTTACTGGAAGCCTTGGTTTTTTCACACCGAGCTTGCATAAGTGCTGTGAATAATCTGAATAGAATCGAAATCTGTCATGATGTACCGGAATGGGATGATGAAGGAACGGTTCTCAACGAAGAGATGATTTTAATCACTCAATCCAAAAAAGAATTACAATTAATCATGTCAAATTACGTTGGTATTGTTAGATCTAATTTAAGATTAAAAAGAGCTTTTGATCGTTTACATATCTTGTATACTGAAACAGAAGAACTTTATAAAAAATCTAAATTGATCCCTGATATCTGTGAATTAAGAAATATGATTAACGTTGGTTATATTATCATCAAAAATGCAATGGATCGGAAAGAGAGTCGTGGTTTACATTATTCTATTGATTATCCTGAACATAGAGATATTTCTGAAGTAACAAAAGACCATTTATAAAAACAAAATACAAATAAATCTATGAAAACAAAAACCATTTACATGCTGTTGATTCTATTCAGCACACTATTTTTTTCCTGTAAAAACAATCAAAGCGAATCTGTGAATGATCCGGAACCAAACCATACAACCCAGGAAAACAGGTTGAATGCTCCAACGGTTAATCCCGGAGTAACTGCAGAATCATCCCAATTGGTGGAAGATCTTTCAGGAAATGTACAAATCATTAATGTAGACCAGTTTCATCAAAAAGTTACGGATACTCAAAACGAAAAAGGGATTCAGTTTAAAGGAACAACACCCGTTTTGGTAGATTTTTATGCTGATTGGTGCCGACCTTGTATCGCATTAAATCCGATTATTGTGGAATTAGCAAAAAAATATCAGGGTAAAATTATCGTTTATAAAGTTAATGTGGATAAAGCTCAGGAATTAGCCTCATTTTTCAATGTAGAAAGTATTCCTACTTTAATGTTTTTTAAAAAAAATACACAACCCACAAAAATGGTTGGTGCTCCATCTAAAATGGAATTGGAAAAAGCGATTCAAGATCTACTATTATAAAAAACGATCCCATTGAGTTATAGAATCTTCTTTTTTTTAGTATGCTTTTATGTCTTACCCCTGCCTGCTCAACAGACAGGTTGGTGTGATTCATTAGAACATGAATTAAACAACATTGAAGAAAAAACCAATTCCATATCCATTTCAGATCCTGAACTGATTAGCTTACATTATTTATTTGTTTTGGATTTAGAAACTGAATTGCAACATTTTTATAATCAAAGAATTACTCAATGGAGTCGTTGTGATCAGATCGATTTCAACAAATTGATCAATAAGTACGATCGTTTAAGAGATCAGGTTCGTTTTCTTAAAGACACCTTATATATTCTAAAAGATTACGTAGATCAGATGTTTTTTGATAATGCCTTTTTAGAATTACAATTAAAAAATTACCCTCAAGCTCTTTACAACATTAATAGGTCTTTGGAATATAAACCCTTTGCCGTTAATGCATTGCTCTTAAAACTGGATATTCTTTTTGAAAAGAAAGATTATGAAAAGTGTTTGGAGGTGTTAAATATTCTATATCATGAAGTGTCATTAGATCATCAACAGGAAAAAAGAACGATAGACTTTAACATGACGTTTTATGATGCGTTATATTCTGAGGGTGATTCTTTGGTAAAAATGGATAAGGCCATTGATGCTTTTGAGATTTTCACATTATTGGAAACATTTTGTAACAACATGCCAACGGGATATTGTAATGATGATTACTATCATGGAATATTAAGAACCAAAGTTGGCGTGTATGAATCTTATTTAAAAATAGCATCTGTAGCAAAAGAGCGTGGAAATTCAGACATGGAACACAAGTTCTTGGAATATGCCAAAGCATATCTGGATGCCAATTTGGAGTTGTTGGAGGAGATGAAATTACAACAAAATAATCAAATCGTTACGATAGAAACTCCAAAACCCAAAGCTAAAGACCCAAAACCCAAGACCCAAGACCCAAAACCCAAGACCCAAGAGCCAAAACCCAAGACCCAAGACCCAAGACCCAAGACTAAGGAACCGGTAATCATCAACCGGGAACCCTCTGTTGATAGTACCATAATTAAATATCAGCAATATCAAGATATTGTAAGTGAAGCCATTGACTTATGTATTCAGAACGAATTTGATCAGGCATACGATAAATTTATGCAAGCTTTAGAGTTAGAAAAATGCGATTGTTTCATAAAAGATGCCCGTGTAACATTGTTTTTATCTGAATTACGTAAGATCAGGAGTCCCCGATAAAATTTTAAACAATTGATTTTCAATACAATAAATAATTTTTCATTTTTATATAAAAAAAATGCACGTAAAGTGTTGATTATATGAAAATAAATGGTATTTTTGCACCCTTAAAAAACCGATTATTATCCTTGAACTTAGAAAAGGAAAAATTAATTGAGAATCAGAGTCTTGTAGGTGAAGACAAGTCTCGTAAACAAAAACAAAAAGAACAAAATGGACACATTAAGTTACAAAACAATTTCAGCGAATGAGAAAATTGTAAAAAAAGAGTGGGTTGTCATTGATGCTGAAAACGAGGTTGTTGGACGACTATCAACTATGGTAGCGCGCATTTTAAGAGGCAAAAACAAAACTTATTTTACGCCTCATTTTGATTGTGGAGATAATGTAATCATTATCAATGCAAGTAAGATTAAATTTACAGGAAAGAAAATGGAGGATAAAGTGTATGTAAG
>JAEWUL010000238.1 GCA_023459435.1 Bacteroidota bacterium | reverse complement strand
TTGTAGCTGTTGGCGATGGTGTTGAGGCAATAGATTATCTCAATTACCGCGGTAAATATGCTGACCGGAAAAATGGAAATCCTTCTGTTATTCTTCTAGATATTAAAATGCCTAAAATGGATGGCATTGAAGTTTTGGAACAAATCAGATCAGATGAAAAGCTAAAAATGTTGCCAGTTGTTATGTTGACTTCATCCAGAGAGGAGCCGGATCTTATCAAATGCTATAAACTGGGGGTGAACGCTTATGTTGTGAAACCGGTTGACTTTAAAGATTTTTTAGATGCAGTCAGACAAATTGGGATCTTCTGGGCTTTATTAAATGAGCATCCTGAAATTTAATCCATAAAAAAGAGAAATAGATGAAACAAATACCTTTAAAAATAGTATATCTGGAAGATTCCCTACAAGATCTTGAGTTGTTTAGCAAGATGCTGACTGATGTAGGATTTCAATTGAATTTGACACACGTAGATAATGAAAAAGATTTCATTGAGACGCTCAAAAATGATCATTTTGACATCATTCTCTCTGATTTTTCTTTAGGGGGATACGATGCTTTTGGAGCTCTGGAGATCAGACAACAGTTTTGTCCTGATACCCCTTTTATATGCATTTCCGGCTCTATTGGAGAAGAAACCGCCATTGAATTGTTGAAACTGGGAGCTGTGGATTATGTATTGAAAGATCGTCCTGAAAGACTCCCTTATGCTGTTAAAAGAGCATTAGCAGAATCTGAGATCAAACAGTCTAACAGAAAAGCAGCTCAAATATTACAAGAGAGTGAAGAGAAGTTTAGACATATCTTTCAACTCCATTCCGCCATTAAACTGCTTATCAATCCCGTTGATGGAAGAATTGTAGATGCTAATACAGCAGCATCCCTTTTTTATGGGTGGACGATTGATGAATTAAAACAGAAAACTATTTTTGAAATCAATACCTTAGATAAGGATCGGTTAAGCCATGAGATCAATAATATCCTTTCTGGTAATAAAACTCAATTTGAGTTCATTCATAGGCGTGCTGATGGATCTGAAATTGATGTAGAAGTTTTTAGCAACAGTATTCCCATTAATGGTGAAATCCATTTGTATTCCATTGTTCATGATATCTCTGAAAAAAAGAAAATCTTAAAAGATCTAATCAACGCTAAAGACAAAGCGGAGGAGAGTGATCGTCTCAAATCAGCATTTTTAAACAATATATCCCATGAGATCCGGACTCCTCTCAATAGTATCCTTGGATTTGGAGAATACCTGGCTGAAGCTGATCTCCCGATACAGGAAAGGATGGAGATGTACGATCATCTTCAACGATCGAGCAACAGATTAATGAATACCGTAAATGATTATGTGGATATTGCCTTAATTGTTTCTTCCAATCTGAAACCCAATTTTAAAAACTTTCTGGTTCAGCCCTTCTTTGATGATTTCATTGCCCGATCGTTACAGTTATGTGATCAGCCTGACGTTGAGTTAATTATTGACACCCCACTGGAGATTTCTAATATGACTTTAAATTCTGATAAAGAATTGATAAAAAAGATATTATCGAAGTTACTGGATAATGCCATCAAATTTACAACACAAGGGAGTATTACCTGCGGGTATAAAAAATGTGATGATTATGTTGAATTTTTTGTAAAAGATACCGGCAAAGGGATTGCTCCTGAAAAAATGGAGCTTATTTTCAAAATGTTTTCTCAGGAAGAATCCTCCATGACACGCGGATATGAAGGGAGTGGTTTGGGTTTAACCATTTCTAAAGGGTTAATTGACCTATTAAAGGGGGCAATTCAAGTGCAAAGCATGAAAGGGGTTGGTTCCACTTTTAGCTTCAAAATACCATGCAATCTGAATCAAAAAGTGGAGTACACAAAAGAGAACAAAGTGCAGATCATCCCAACCGAAAAACCGGTCATTTTAATCGCAGAGGATGATGAGTTGAACTTTTTATATATGGAAACACTCTTTTTAAGAACAGGATTTGAGTACTACCATGCCCTTAACGGAGAAGAAGCCGTTGAGTTTTGCAAAAAGAATCCCAAAATCAATCTCATATTTATGGACATCAAGATGCCGGTTATGAATGGGATTGAGGCAACAAAAAGAATCAGATCATTCAAACCTGAAATTCCGATCATTGCCACTACAGCATATGCTCAAACGGGTGATAAGGAGCGGTTTCTTTCAGAAGGGTGTAATGATTATCTGGCCAAACCTATACGAAAGGAAAAGTTCCTTGAAATTATTAGAAAATATACCTAAATCGTGATTGATCTATTTTTTTACCACTTTTGAAACAAATCTTTGTCCATTAATCCAACTCCGAATCAAATAAGTTCCTGTAACCAAATGAGATAGATTTAACAATTGGTGATCTGTATATCCGCTTTGAACCATTCTTCCCTGAAGGTCGTAAACCTGATAGGTTATTCTTTCGGAGAACTCTTTAGGAAAATGGATCAGATCTGAGGTTGGATTGGGGTATAAAGAAAGCAGCTGATTGCCTATCTCGGGATACTCAATGATCCCCACATTACTTTGAGCTGTTGTCATAATCATTCCATTTGACCCACAAACATAAAGATCTCCGGAAGGAGTTGATGTCGCTTCTTTTAAATTACAACCTGTAATTCTTTTGTTTAGCTTCCAAGAAAGCCCTTGATCTGTTGATATTAATAAGTGTCCATAGGAAGTAAAGGCAAATAGGGTGTCCGAATTGATTTTAATCAATGATCTAATTTCTCTGGGAACAGGGAGAGAGATAGTCGCCCAATTTTCACCATTATCAACAGATCGTAATATTTTCGCATTTGCCGTACCTGCCAGTATAGTATCTTGTGATACATAAATCACAGTGTTAATTATTGCAGTACTACCCGAGCTCTTTTGAGTCCATTGTTCACCCCCATTCGTAGTTTTTAAAATCGTCCCATTATTTCCAATAGCAATTCCATTTTGAAGATTAAAAAATGCGATTTTATTTAGATTTTGTGTTGTTGGAGAAACCATTTCTACCCATGTATCACCATCGGTAGATTTGTAAATTTTTCCCATAGTACCAACACTCCATAAATGGGTTGGATCACCAATACAAATATCGAACAAACCGTAAAAAGATCCGGTGCTTTTATCGCTCCAAGTTAATCCTCCATCAGTTGTTTTGAGAGCTTTTCCACCTGAACCTACAAGCCAACCCAGCTGATTATCATAAAAAGCAACTCTTTTAAAGGCTGTCGTACTGGGGAGTGTAATTTGGCTCCAGGTGAGCCCTTTATTTGTTGTTCTTAATAAAAACCCATCATCACCGGAAATACAACCTACATGCTCATCTGCAAAAGCAATGGTCCCATTATGCGTGTCATTGATGGAATAGGTTTGCAAATTGGTAAAGGTCACTCCACTATTTGTTGAACTCCACAATCCACCAGTTTCACTTATTGCAATAATGTTGTTTTGATTAAGAGCATAAATACCATATAAGTAATCATAATCTCCTATCATCGTATTATCCCATGTTAACCCTCCATTTGATGTTCTCATAACACCATTGCCTGATGTAGCCAAAAAACCAGTGTTTTCGTCCAAAAAACTGATCCCATTCACAGCACTGGTTGTGTTTAAGTTGATGTTGCTCCAAGATGTGCCACCATTTGTAGTTTTCAAGAGTGTTCCCCATGATCCCCCAATGTATCCTATACTTTCGTTTTCAAACCAGATACAAAAAAGATCCTCATCAAAACCTGTATAATATTCATTCCAGCTCAACCCACCATTAACCGTTTTGATTAAATAACCATTTTCAGCTGTCACAAAACCAATCTGATCCGAAATAAAGTAAATTTCATATAGGTGTTCATCTGACCCTGTTTGTAACAACGACCAAAATTGCCCACCATCACTGGAATAAAACAATTCGCCATAATTTCCAGACATAAACCCTTGTGTCGAATTCAGAAAATAGATGTCATTATATTGATCATTAGAATCTGGAACGGCTAAAGGGAACCATGTTGTCCCTCCATCATAGGTTTTTGAAACTGTACCATATCCACAAACCCAACCGGTATCCGGGGTTATGAAAAAAATGGATTCCAGATCATTAAATCCAATATTTCCAGCATAATTCCAACTCATACCTCCATTGTCTGTGGTAATCAGAACACCACAATATCCTACCGCATAACCTTTTGAAGGTGAAGTAAATGCGACGTCAGATAAAAAATTTCCTTGTGGCAATGGGTTTAACCATCTCCATTGGGCTGATCCTGTTATATGGATTATTAATAAGAACAAAAATAAAGGGAATGTTTTCATGATTTGATGTTTTTTAACATGCAAATATAAAAAAAAATCGAAATGAAATAACATTCCGATTTTTTACACAAATTAATTTAATATGAATATCCGTTACCATACCTTATTTGCCATACCATGTAGTTTCAATTGATGCAATTACCAGTCTATCAAATAAATGATCATTGAAGTAGCGACGATTAGTCTTATAACAAAAATCGTTTAAATAGAATTGAAGGTATTCCTTTTTAAAATGGTGATTAATTCCTAAAAAGGTTCTTTTTGCATTACTTATCATAGTATGCACCCATGGTAAAACTTTAGATGCTTCTTTTGGTGGAACAATTTTTTTAATATG
>JAEWUL010000237.1 GCA_023459435.1 Bacteroidota bacterium | reverse complement strand
AAGAAGAAACTACAGAACTGCTGACAATAAAAACTATCTGGATGGGGACTGGGCTTCTGTTTTAGAAACTGAAAAATGGTTAGGTGACTCCACAACCAGCAGTACAGATCATATGTACAGAAAAAATATCGGAGTGGACTATCAATACTCTTTAGTGGGAGACAAAGCTCGCGTGATCAAAGGTGGTTCCTGGAAAGATATTCAGTATTGGGCCGCTCCCGGACAGAGAAGGTTCCTTGATGAAGATGAGGCTACTGATTACATTGGCTTCCGTTGTGCCATGGCAAGACTAGGACCTCCTGTAAAAAAATAACATCACTAAAAACGGCTAAGGCCGTTTTTTTTTTTAACACAAAAAATTTAATAATTCTATGATTGGCGATATCTATGCTCAATATCTAAAGCATCCTACAATATCAACTGATACAAGGAAGATAGTTCCTCATTCTATCTTTTTTTGTCTGAAAGGTGAAAACTTCGACGGCAATCAATTTGTCCAACAAGCACTTGAAAAAGGGGCTGAATATGTAGTAACAGAAAACGCTTCTTATACAAACCACCCCCAGTGCTTCGTAGTAAAAGATGCCCTGGAAACCTTACAGATTTTGGCTACTCATCATAGATTAGAATGCCATATTCCAATTATTGGGATTACCGGGACAAATGGAAAAACGACAACCAAAGAACTGATTACTGCTGTCTTATCCAAAAATTTCAATATTACAGCCACCCAGGGGAATCTGAACAACCACATAGGGGTTCCGTTAACGTTACTTTCCATCCATAAAGATACTGAAATAGCTGTAGTTGAAATGGGGGCAAATCATCTTCATGAGATTGCAGAACTATGCAAAATGGCATATCCGAATCATGGAGTGGTAACCAATATCGGGGCTGCGCATCTCGAAGGGTTTAAGTCATTTGAGAACATCCTGGAAACCAAAATGGGATTATATAATGCTGTTATTCAGGAGAGCGGCACCCTTTTTGTGAACGGAAAAGATCTGTTGCTTGTGAAAGAAGGGTTGACCAGAATCGAAGAATACAAGAAAAAAAATGATTCAAACAGAGCTGAAATCATATATTACGCTGTTGATCAACCTCCATTTCTCAACGGCACTATTACTGAAATGGATCCATTTCTCAAGATAAAACTTTTCGGTCAGGAGTTTCAGACCCATTTAACAGGGAGTTATAATCTGGAAAACATTTTATGTGCTGCTTCCATTGGGCGTTTTTTTGGCGTTTCTGATCAGCAAATTATTGAAGCACTCTCGAATTACTCTCCGTCAAATCATCGTTCACAAATAGAAAAAAGGGGGTCTAACACAATTATTGCTGATTATTACAATGCCAATCCGACAAGTATGAAGGCTGCTTTGGATAATTTTGTACAGTTGAAACATCCAAAAAAAATGGCTGTTATTGGAGACATGTTCGAACTTGGTGATTTTTCAGCGATCGAACACGAAAAAATTATTGAGCTTTGTAAGGAATACCAAATAGAAACTTATTTTATAGGAACCCATTTTTATCCTTATGATGATGGCACCCATTTTTATAAAAGCATTCAGGATTTTCTTCCTGTATACCAGGAATTACAATTAGAAGATTGTATGATATTGGTAAAAGGATCAAGAGGAGTTCACTTGGAGGGACTATTTCAATAACCAATTATTTGAAATTTAGTATTTTAAAAACAGCAATAGCGGTTTTTCGCGTTAGGGATTTGAAGGGCGCCGAAGGCGGTACGAGCTGGAACGAGCGCAGTGATGGTTTGGTTATAAAGAGATTGTAATGTTAAGCGAAGTGCAGCGAAGTACGGGAGCGAAGCGAACCCCGGAAAAGCCCGACCCCGAGCGAAGCGAGGGGGAACGCCCAAAAGATTCAGAAGAAAATTGGATTATTACAAGTATATCTCAATCACTTTACTTTTTCCATTAGGAACAATATCCAATTCAATGATAGATGCCGGAATCAGAATGGTTTCACCGGCATAGATCCGTTCATGGTGATCCTCCGTAAAGAAATGAACCTCCCCTTCAGTACACATATAAACGATAAAAGAGTCTATCTGGATGAAAGATTTCTGAATTGGTTGTTCGAAAGACAGGAGATTAATATTAAAAAAATCGGATCTAAATACGGGTGATGTTTCATTAAAAAATTCATCATATTCCACTTTAAAAAGGTCATCCTCTTCAAAATTGATTGCTTCTAGGGCTTCCCTGAGATGGAGCTCTCGTGGATTACCCTGATCATCGAGTCTATTCCAGTCTGAAATTCTGTAGGTAATATCGGAAGCTTGTTGAATTTCAGCCAGTAGAATCCCTTTACCGATGGCATGAACAGTCCCGGCAGGTATAAAATAGAACTCCCCTTTTTGAACGGGATAAAACTGAAGCAACTGTTCAAGGGTTCCCTCCTGAAGGGCCTGAACAAAACGTTCCGGACTCAATTTCTCTTTAAAACCGATATACAAACCGGCATCGGGCTCGGCATCGACGATATACCAGATTTCAGTTTTTCCTTGTTGTTGATATTTTTGAAAGGCGAGTTCATCATTAGGATGCACTTGTACAGAAAGATCATCGGAGGCATCGATAAATTTAAATAAAAGCGGGAACCCTAGTCCGTAGATATTATACACTGAATCGCCAACCAGTTCACCCATATAGAGTTCAATCAACTCGGTAAGTTCATTTTCAGCGAGAAAGCCATTTTCAACGATAGAAAGATCACCTTCGATATCGGAAATGCTCCAGATCTCACCATATTTTGAATAAGGATTCAGAATATGTTTAAAATGAGTGAGGAACTTTTTTCCTCCCCAGATTTTTTCTTTAGCAATAGGTTTAAATTTGAGAGGGTAAAGGGTAGTTTTGTTCATATTTCAGACTTATTTTTTAATTATCCTGAATAGTTGAATTGGTATCTTTCGTGTAGTACTGACGCCTTTGGATCTCTTTTGGATCATATTTTCTATCAGGATTTCTACCGAGTACACCTGTGATAAACTGCCATTTCCCATTTTGGGCGATAAATCCCTGATTAAGACTTGATTCAGGCACCATAAAAGCTGGTATATTAGGCATTCCGTTTTCAGGATTAATCAGTTCATCGAAAATGATCATATTAGAAGATTTCACTTCATAAATCCATTTTTTGGTTTTAGGATCTCTTTTTCCTGTATTTATCTGATATTTTTGATTCTCATATTTCAGGGAAAGGGATGCATTTTTAGAATATTTCATGATCACACGAGCTACTTTAGAGGTGTATCCTTTGAACACTTTAGCGCCAAAAATTACGGGTGAGTTAGAGTTCAGATCAAATTGAAGCACTTCGATAATCTTTTCATTGGTAAAAATATCGTTTCCATTCCAACCCAACAAGGTATAATAAGTTGATTTTTTATCTACCAAAGGGATAATTTTATAATACACAGCGCCGTACCACTGGTTGATATCTGCGATTTCATATTCGGGATAAGAGAGTGTATTTTTCCGGTCGTAGAGGGGATAGAGGATATACTTTTGACGATTTTGATTATAGACATGTATAAATCCGAAGTTTTCGTAGGAATAATCATCTTTGACTAAAAACCAGGTAAATATTTTAAAGAGGTTATCCGGTGAAGTAACAACAGAGAAGTTTGTAGTAGAATCCCAGGAAAAATCGAAGATTTTATCTTCCATAAGCACTGATTCCAGGAGGTTCATAAAATCCTCATTCAGAGAGAGTCTCAGCTCTTCAGTAGGAGCTCTCATCACAGCGATTCTTAGGTTTTTGAGTGAATCCTCCCAAAAACGGAAATCCTCATCTGACTGCGTGAAAGCGGTCAGTGAGGATATTATTAGCCATAAGATCACTACAATTTTCTTCATCAAGGATTAAAACGCAAAGATAAAAAAAAATATTGCGTTACATCAATTCAACTGAAGTTCATCGACCCACTTATGAACAATTTGTTCTTGTCTCTCTTTAGAGGTAAGTTCGTCACGAAGTACTTTTTCTGCAATATCTATAGAAAGCAATGCAATTTCATTTTTAATTTCGGTAATTGCTCTCATTTTTTCGTTATGAATAGTAATATGAGTTTCAGCCATTCTGGCTTCATGTTCTTTATCTCTCAACATTTTAGCTTCTTCATTCATTTTCTCCACAATTTTACGGGCATCTGCAAGGATTCTATCTCTTTCCTCTTTTGCTTTTGCCAGTAGCTGTTGATGTTCAGCGTTTAAAGATTTCATTTCCTCTTTCACTTTAGCGGCTGCATCCAGTTGTTCC
>JAEWUL010000236.1 GCA_023459435.1 Bacteroidota bacterium | reverse complement strand
CCTAAAAGCCGGCAAATATACAAATAATTTCTGAATAATCAATACCTGATCACTTTTTTTTAATAAAAAAGCGTAACTGTTCCGTTTGTGATAAACAATTCATCAGATGTATCTACAAATTCTATCTTGTATACATATATTCCTGCAGGCGCAAAATCCCCGTTGGATAATCGTCCTTCCCATCCTTCATTCGGATTTGTAGTCTGGAACATCGTTTGTCCATACCTATTATATATCACAAATTTATATGTGTCTGCCGATACAAAAGAAGTTACCGGTTTAAACACCTTGTTTTGAGATCCAATGGGCCTGAATGCATTCGGAATCCAAATTGTTGGCTTTTGTCTTAATGTAACTTCATTCGAGAATATTGATGGACAATATCCATATTCATTTGTAGTTTGGTTTACACCTACCTTGTACTTGAAGTCTGATCCGTAGTGTTGTAATTCAGACACATCATCTACATATGTATTATAGGATGCCCATACAATATTACTTACAATCTCAACAAAATCTCCATCAGTTTCCATTTTTCTGTGAATAAAGGATTCCGGATTGGGTGTTAATGGAACATTATCATCATAATTGAACCACTGTAACGTATTTCGGTGAGCTGCATCCCCTGATGCTAATAGTAATATGCTATTGGATGTATTTGACATGATCGGTTCAGGTAAACAATCACTGTGTAAGGATGCTCTGTAATAATACGTTTTTTTGGTGACTTGTAAATTATAATCCATGTAGGTCAATACTGCAGATCCCTGATAGGGGATCTCATTGATTTTTACAAAGTTTTGTGGTGTATCTTCTGCACGATACAAAGTTACAAAATCAAAAGGTACCTGATCCCCACTGGTGTTGATCGTTACCTCTATGTTTTTATTCTCTTTTACAGATACTCCGGCTACATAAACATAGTCGTTGGTTTCTTCAACAATAAAATCAAATACCTGTTTGTTGGATAAGGCCAGATAAGTGTTCCCGTTGCTTACAGCTTTGACAACAAATCGGTAGTTATTCCCACTTACCAGTCCACTGTGTGTATATGATGTGCTTGTAGCTGTTATATTTGATGCAACCGTATTGTAAGGATCTCCATTTATGGATAACATAACCTCATAATGATTCAATCCGGAAGTCATGGATACATAAGGGGTCCAGGTTAAGGTGACATTAAGATGGCACACATCTACCGAATGGGTTAATATCATATTGGATTGATAGTCAATAGTCATAGCACTTGCTAAACCGCAACTATCTCTGGCAGAGATTCTGTAATTGTTGACCGCTGTTGAAATGTTGATATCATCTATCCATGTTGTGTTGAGCCTTCCCCAAACCGTATCAATGGGAGTCCATGTGGTTACAGGTGTTGCAGAATGAAAAATCACATAGGAATCCACATCTGTGGAATTTGATGGAGCCCAGGATAATATGATCCTATCGGTAGTGTCATGCACAGATACACTTTTTAGGAGAGGGATATAAGGTGTGATGCTGTTTTGAAAGACAGCTTGACTAATTGTGGAGGAGTTTCTGCATCGGTTAGTGGGGCTTGTAAGCTGATTTTGAATCTGAACCCTGTACTCCACCAGGTCGTTACATACATTAATAGTGTCCCTGAATGAACGTGGATTAGAAGCAGAGGTAACCCCTGCAATCATAAAGTCAAAATCGTTTGGGTTTTTGCGATATATAGTAAAATATTGATCAGAAGTGGGTTGCAAAGGGTCGAAAGGATCAGGAGCCCATGTTAATAATGCGGTTCCGTCACCAGGATTGGTGAGCGTTGTTTTAATCACTGCCAGTGTATCTGAATTGTATTGTACACCACCACTATAATTGGCCCGAATAAAATAGTAATTGTGAATAGCAGGATCCAAACCATCAAAACAGTCCGTGTTACATGTGGATAACCCTGTTGCCAGTTCTGTATATGGTCCTGTATAATTATCAGCCCAATAAACAGAATAGTATAAAAAGTTTGTTGAATCGGATGATGGGACAAAATACAGAGATACTGTATTGTCGTCTTTGACAAACAGACAGCGTAAACTTGGTGTAAATTGAGCAAAACTGTTTCCTAAAAACGCGATCAATAAACCTAAAAATAAAATTAATTTCCTCATATTCAAATATATACGTATATTCTAACCTTCTTTATAATTTACCTACAATAATAGTATAAAAATCCTCATTTTGCAAGTATTTTTTTGCATTTTTTATTATGGTATCCTGATTTACATGATTTATAGCATTTATGGTGTGCTCGATCTCCAGTTCATCCAATCCAAAATGGTTCCAGAATGCGTATTTTTTCATATAGGATACCACACCATCAATATCTCTTAATAATGAACCCAACATATATCTTTGTACCAGTTTAAGTTCAGTTTCTGATACTTTTTCTGTTTTGAGTCGATCTAACTCAAACAAACATTGTTCAATTGCTTCTTTGGTTTTGTCAATAGTTACATCACTTTCTACATAAAAGATAGATCCGTCATTTAAATATAATGATCCACTCTGAACGCTGTATGTGTATCCATTTTTTTCCCTTAAATTTTGCATCAGTCTGGATCCAAAATATCCTCCTAAAAGAGTGGATAAAATGGAGAAATCTCTTCTATCCTCATGGCGGAATGAGATCCCTTTTTTGCATAACATGATGGAGGATTGAAGTGGATTTATCTGTTCATCTATAATGATTTCCGGTTTGAATGTAGAAATAAACTGGGATACAACAGTGGATGCATCTCCTGTTGGGAGTGATCTAAAATGGGTATAAATGAGTTGTTCTAAATCCTCATCAATGTTACCTGCTATAAAAATGTTGGTATTTTGAGCATTAACATTGTTTTGATAGTAATTTTGTAGGTTAGCAGTTGAGATCTCCAGAATATGTTCTTTGGTTAATATTGCTGCCGTTGGTGTGCCAGGTGCGAAAAAGGTGTGGAACATCTGTTGAGTTGCTCTGTAGTTGTATTTTAACTCGTTGTATTCTAAATCTTTCAGTTTTCTTTGTTGGTACCTCTCTAGATTTTCTTTTTTAAAGGATGGATTCTTTAAGAGTTCCATTAAAATGGGTAATAAATGGTGTACATTGGATTTGGGTATAATCCATTGCAATACGATATATTCAATATTGGTAGACACCGACCAGCTTGCGCCATAAAAATCCAGTATATCATCTATTTCTGAAACCGTTTTTGATGGGTGACTCTCTTTTAGCAGATTAAAACAAGTGGATGCAACCATTTTTTGGGTTTCAAAAACTGAACCGGCTTTGATGTGGATTTGAATATGGATTAAGTCTAAAAGTGGATTCCTAAACTGATACAAACAAATACCGTTTTCTAAAGTTCCTTTTAGTGGTTTATGAAGCAAAAAAT
>JAEWUL010000235.1 GCA_023459435.1 Bacteroidota bacterium | reverse complement strand
ACCGCAACCCTTTCCCCAAAATGTCTGGTTAATTGATCGGTTTGAATTGCAATTTGATCCATTGTAATTTGATTGAAATTGAAGCGGCAAATATAAACAAAATTGAGGATGTTTAATGTGAATCCTGATTTGAATATTTATCTTTTATAGTCACATATATAAAAATGATTTATCAGATAGTAAAAAAGTTGTAAATTTGCATCCTTATTTAACAAAATAATTATTCCATGACTACGAAAAAACCCGTTCTTATTTTAGCACTTTTTTTGGGAGTATTTTCAATACTTCAAGCTCAAAAACAGATTGATTCTATTCCCAAAATCAGGATCTATTACTTCCATGCAACAAATCGTTGCGATGCCTGTATAGCTTGTGAGAATGTTTGTCTTGAAACATTACAGGAATCATTTGTGAAAGAATTGGAACAACAAACAATTGTATTCAAAGCGATTAATATTGATGAGGATCAAAACAAATCTATTGTTGATCAATATAAAATCCGGTTTTCCACTTTATTGTTTATAGATCAAAAAGGAAATATAACGGATCTTTCTGATAAAGCATTTGAAACATCCATAGATAATCCATTGAAATACAAAGAGATTATTCAAAATGAGGTATACCGAATATTAAACGAATAGTTCTTTATTTTACTATTAGTTCAATGGTCTCTGAACCCGTTCTTTGTTCCAACCACTTTTTAATTTTCTGTTTTTCCTGCGGTGTAATATCTGTGTTCACTTCAAGCAATACAACAGTTTGATTTTCAGGTACATTTTCTTTTACGTGAAACTTTTGAGTTTTGGCAAATGAACAGCTTTTTACTTGAGGGAAAAAGACAACCAACTCCTGTATCAATGATTTTCCAATATCAGTTTGATTTAGTAGAGAATCAAGCTGATACTGTTTCTGTGATAAAAGGATGTTCATATTATTCAACTGATCCTTCAATTGATAGAGTTCCTTGTTTTGAAAATCATTTTCATTAATGGAGAAACCTTGTTCAATTTTAATTTTGGCTTTTAAATCAAAAATGGCACCTTTGCTTTTAATATCCTCTTTTTGTTTTTCAGATAATGAATTACCGGCATAAACCAGACTAATCTCTCTTTTTTCGATGTTAATTTTATTTTTAATAAGGACACTTCCGTCATATAAACTAACATTTTCAATAAAACGTTCAGCTTTATGTTTAAACTGTTCATCTTTAACCAACTGATAACCAAAGTATATACTTGGGATTAAAATCAGCATTATAGTTAAAGATAAGTATTGATTAATTTTAGCTTTTCTTTTTGGGTCCACAATACCAACAATGGGAAATTTCAATATTTTTGAGATCCAGGTTGCTGAAAGCGCAATAAAAATTGTATTAATCAGAAACAAATAAAAAGCGCCGAAAAAAAAGTGAAACTGACCTGTTGCCAATCCATAACCAGCTGTACAGAGCGGAGGCATTAACGCAGTTGCGATAGCTACACCCGGAAGTACATTCCCCTTTTGTTTGCTAATTAAGGCAATAATCCCAGCACCACCGCCAAATAAGGCAATCAATACATCATAAATAGTTGGACTCGTTCTGGCTAGTAATTCTGAATAAGCAGTTGAAATTGGGGTTAGAGCAAAATATAAAGTTGACGTAATTAAGCTAGTAATCACTGCAAATGAGAAATTTTTCATGGATCTGGAAAAAAGAGTCCCATCATAAATGGCGATACTATACCCCATACCGGTAATAGGCCCCATTAAGGGTGAAATAAGCATAGCACCAATAATGACAGCTGTTGAGTTCATGTTCAATCCTATTGAGGCGACTAAAATGGCAAATACCAGAATCCATAAATTGGTGCCTTTAAACTCTATCCCTTTTTTAATTTCATTATGAATATTCTCTTTGTCTTCCAACTCATGCTGGATATTAAAATATTCAATAAAATACTTGAAAAATGTTTTAATAGTCATAGGATCACTTTTTTTATCAATTTTGCAAAAATAATGATTTTTTGGATTCATATTCTATCTAACAAAAATAATAAATTAGTGTAAATAAGTTGATGCTTTTCTCAAAATAGTAAGAATTTTTATCCCAATCAATAACGAAAATCCAAAAAATAATCATACATTTGCTCAATAAAAAACAGTAAATATGAAGAAAATTATAATCACCATTTCCATAAGTGTTGCACTCCTTTTTTTGTTGTTTTCCTGTTCTAAACCTATTGATTATCAAATACAAATCGTGAACAATACTCTATACACCATAGATAAGCTCGAGTTTGGTGGTTCTATTTCAGGGCCTGTGATTAGTGTTCCACCAATGAGTACATCTGAAGCTTTTCATATTACCTATGACGAAGGTTTTCGTGATGTGATGGGTGATCCTGAATATCTGATTTCGATTACACAATATTCTGATGAAAATGGGACATACAACAACAACATGTGGCGTTTTTTCCCATTAAATGAAGCCAACCCTAAAACGAACAATGTGATCAGTGTTCAGATTGATCCACAAACCTTTTATGCATATGATATTTTCAAGTTTTTTTTAAATTGAGATAAAAATAGATCTAATCTCTTTCAAACCATCTAACTAACCTCCTGTTTTTCATTTTTTTTCAGTATGTTTGCCATACCATATACTTTTTTTTATCATGCTGTAAATAAAAGTATTAATACTTATGATTTATTAAAATATAACAAAAAAATAACCATCAATGAAACAACACATTATTTCAGCAGAGTTTTTAAGTTTAGAAATGATTGATAAATTAGTAAAAAGCAAAACAAAACTGATCTTATCTGAAGAGTCAAAAGTCGCGGTTCAAAAATGCAGAAACTATTTGGATGAAAAAATGAAAAACAGTATAGTGCCTGTTTATGGTATCACTACCGGATTTGGCTCTTTATGCAATACAACCATATCTATTGACGATCTTTCAACATTACAAAAAAACCTGGTTATATCACATGCTTGTGGTTTTGGTGATGAGGTTCCTCAGGAGATCGTTAAACTGATGCTTCTCTTAAAAATACAATCTCTTTCATACGGCCATTCAGGTGTTCAGGTTGCGACAATTCAACGTTTGATTGACTTTTATAACAATGGGGTTTATCCAGTTGTTTATCAACAAGGATCATTAGGAGCATCGGGAGATTTAGCTCCACTGGCGCATTTGTCACTACCATTACTCAACTTAGGGGAAGTTTACTATAAAGGTAAAAAGCACGAAGCTGCTGATATCAATAAAAAGTTTAACTGGGAACCGATTACATTGCAATCTAAAGAGGGTTTAGCACTTTTAAACGG
This sequence comes from Bacteroidota bacterium, assembly GCA_023459435.1. Classification (GTDB taxonomy): domain Bacteria; phylum Bacteroidota; class Bacteroidia; order Bacteroidales; family WCHB1-69; genus UBA5429. The sequence continues at coordinate 5,369 of JAEWUL010000235.1, read as the reverse complement.
CACCCAATTTATGAGCGCTTATGGTACCTGGTTGGTATTAAAATCAAAAAAACTTTCCTGGTTAGCTGACATTATTGCAGCAACATCCCTTGATGCCTACGACGGAAGAATTGAGCCTTTTCATTCTTCTGTACATATTGTCAGACCCCATATTGGTCAACTCCTAACAGCAAATCACATAAGCCATCTATTAAGTGGATCTGAAATTATTTCCGCTAAAAAAAACCATGTTCAGGATCCATATTCTTTCCGTTGCATTCCTCAGGTTCATGGGGCAACAAAAGATGCCATACATCATGTGATGAATGTTATTGAAACTGAAATCAATTCTGTTACCGATAATCCAACTGTATTTCCCGATGATGATATGATTATTTCTGCTGGAAACTTTCATGGTCAGCCGATTGCATTGGTTATCGATTATTTAGCATTGGCCATGTCAGAATTAGCAAGCATTTCTGAACGAAGAATCTACCAGTTGATAGCCGGTAAAAGGGGGTTACCTTCATTTTTGGTTAAAAATCCGGGTCTCAATTCAGGTTTTATGATCCCACAGTATACTGCAGCATCAATTGTGAGTCAAAGTAAAACATTATGTATGCCATCCTCATCTGATTCGATTGAATCATCACAGGGTCAAGAGGACCATGTAAGTATGGGGGCTAATGCGGTAACAAAAGCTTATACGATCATCAATAACACAGAAAAAGTACTCTCCATTGAATTATTCAACGGAGCTCAGGCTTTAGAGTTCAGAAGACCATTAAAGTCATCTGTTTTTATTGAAGAGTTTATAGAAAAATACAGGAAACAGGTTCCATTTATTGAAAATGATGTGCTTATGTACAAACTGATGCATAAATCTCAAGAGTTTATCCAAAATGTTTCCATAAAAATTCCTGAAACCGTTTAAATCCTTATGTTACAACCGTTGGAAAATATTAAAAGAGTTTACTTTTTAGGTATTGGGGGAATTGGAATGAGTGCTCTGGCTCAGTTTTTTCTCCAATATGGGGCAAAAGTTTTTGGGTATGATTTAACACCAACTCCCTTAACAGATCAGTTAATTAAAATGGGAGCCGTAATCCATTTCACAGAACAGGACCAGCTGATACCCGACCATATTGATCTGGTGGTGTTAACACCGGCAATACCCAAAGAGCATAAAGAACTTTTATGGTTCCAGAAACAAAATATTCCCATTTTAAAGCGGGCAGAAGTACTGGGATTGATATGTCAATCTTTTCCAACCATTGCTGTAGCAGGAACACATGGTAAAACCACTACTACATCAATGGTAACCCATTTTCTTAACTCGATACATCATCCTACTTTAGCTTTTATTGGAGGAATCTCCAAAAATTTAAACAGTAATTTTCTTTACACAAATCATTTCCAAACGGTTGTTGTTGAAGCAGATGAGTTTGATCGTTCGTTTTTAACGCTATATCCTAAGATTGGGATTATTACTTCTGTCGATGCTGATCATCTGGATATTTACGGAGAAAAAGAACAACTAATCAGCTCTTTTCAAGCATTTGCCAATCAGATAGACAGAAATGGAACGTTGATCATTGCACAAAAGATTGCACATCTGATAGATCACCCCAATAAGATCACTTATGGGGGTGATGAAACGGCTGACTTTTTTATCAAAATTGCAGAAATGGAGCCTGAAAACACCCATTTTGCCATTTGTAAAAACACTCAAAGTGAAACCCCAGTATGTTTTCATAATTTGGTTCTCAAAGCTCCGGGTGTTCATAATTTGTTAAATAGTTTGGCAGCGTTTCTTGCAGTTAAAGAGCTCCTAAAATTGAATATAGCCCCTGATCATGTTGCTTCCTGTAATATGATCTTTGATTCATTTGCAACATGGGCGGGTGTTGCCCGTAGATTTGATTACCGAATTGTTCAGGAGGATCTGATTTACATCGACGATTATGCCCACCATCCTGAAGAGATCAAAGCTTTTCTTCAAACCATAAAAACGATATATCCCCAAAAGAAAGCAACAGGAATTTTTCAACCTCATCTCTATTCAAGAACCAGAGATTTTGCAGAAGAATTTGCACAAGCTCTAAATCTTCTTGATGAAATTATTTTGTTAGAGATCTATCCGGCCAGAGAGCTTCCTATTCAAGGTATCGATTCCCATTATTTGCTTCAGATGATTCCAAATCCCAATAAAAAAGTGGTTGCTAATAATGAGCTGATCCCCTATTTAAAACAGCAAAAACCTGAACTTTTACTCACTATTGGAGCCGGAAATATCGATCAGTTTGTACCGTTAATTGAAAATGAGTTTCATAAATAATTAAATTCACTTGAATTATATATATTTGCATTTTAATAAAAAAATTAAAATTATGTTTACAGGAATCGTAGAAAAAACAGGTAAGATTGTAAAAATCGAACACGAAAATACCAATTATCATTTTACCATAGAAGTTGATTTTGTGGATGAACTAAAAATTGATCAAAGCATGGCTCATGACGGCTGTTGTTTAACTATTGTGAACATTAATAAAGAACTGAACCAATATGTTGTCACTGCCATGGATGAAACGATGCTTAAAACCAATTTAAAGTCATGGTGTGTGGGTTATGAAGTGAATTTAGAAAGGAGTATGCGCTTCGATGGTCGCTTTGATGGACATATTGTTCAGGGGCATGTAGATCAGACTGCTGTTTGTGAAAAAGTGATCGATGAGAATGGAAGCTGGCGCTACTATTTTACTTATGATTACACAATGAATAACTTTACTGTCCCTAAAGGGTCTATTACAGTTAATGGTGTGAGTTTAACGGTGGTTGATTCTGAAAAAGGTCGTTTTTCCGTTGCAATAATCCCTTATACTTATCAAATGACGAACTTTCATAATTTTCAGCCCGGTACAATTATCAATATCGAGTTTGATGTTTTAGGAAAGTATGTTCAAAAATTGATGGAACAATATTTTGAAAGCCAAAAAAAATAAAACTCAATTTTTTTCGTTATCTCCCTAATAAACATAATATAATATCATTTTGAGCTTGAAAAAAATCGTATCTGTTTTATCATCTGCATGTTGCATTATTTTGACATTGTTTTTTCTGGTTTCTTGCGCTACAAACAAAAATAGTTTTGAGAATCGGGCTTACCATACCGTTACATCTAAATATAACATCAATTTTAACGGTAAAGAAGCCTTAAAAGAGGGAGAACAAGAGATTGAAAAAAAGAGGAAAGAGAATTATACAACCGTGTTACCGATTTACTATTATCCTACTAAAGAAGATTTGGGGAGCATCAATTCCAAAATGGATCGAGTGATCGAAAAGTCTTCCAAATCGATTTATAAACATTCAATGCTGATTCGTGGTAAAGAATACGTTAAAACCATGGATGATGCCTATATGATGATGGGAAAAGCGTATTTTCACAAACAAGATTTTCTAAACGCCTCACGGATATTCACTTATATAGCTAAACAATATCCTACTTGGGGTTTAGCAGAAGAAGCAATCATTTTAAATGCACGAACGGCCATTAGACAAAAACAGTATACCAGAGCCCAGCAACTTTTAGAAGATGCTTATCAAATCATTTATCCTCAAAACAATAGAAAATTTAATTTCCAATACTATGCTGCTCTTGCTGAATTGAATATCTCAAATCCAGCCGGAGAGATTGATGTGGCCATCAGTTCCTTGATTGAAATGCTGAAACTGAGACCCAAAAAAGATATGGCTATCCGTATCAATTTTATTTTAGGTCAATTATACGAATTAGATGGCAATAACAAAGAGGCTCAGCACTATTTTATGCAAGTATTGAAAAGTACACCTCCTTACGAAATGGAGTTTAGTGCCCGAATGAAACTGGCATCTAACTATGATGGCAAAGCTCAATCTAAAGAGTTGATTGTTAAGGAATTAAACAAATTGCTAAAAGACAGCAAGAACGATGAATTCCGTGATCAAATCTATTATGCTTTTTCAGAAATCGCCAGAATTGATGAAAATAAAAAGGAAAGGATCGATTATCTTTCCCAATCTGTTGCTGCTTATGTCAGCAATAATTACCAAAGAACTTTCTCTTCAATCACACTGGCAGATATCTACTTTGAAGAAAGTGAGTATATCAAGGCACAATCCTATTACGATACAGCGTTAATAGCACTTCCAAGCGATTATCCTAATCGTGATGCAGTCATGAAAAGAGCTTCATTTTTAAAAGAACTTGTGGATAATATCAAAGAGATTAGCTTACAGGATAGCCTTCAGAGAATCGCAAAAATGTCTGAAGGGGAAAGAAATGCATGGGTAAAAAGGATGATTGATAAGTTTACAGAAGAGGAAAGAAGATTGGAACGAGAAGAAGCCGAACGGATGATGTTATTACAGAGCACCCAAAATTTTGCTAATACGAATGTCAATATTGGAGGGAATAACAAATGGTACTTTTACAACCCAAATCTGGTAACCCAAGGTTCTACAGAGTTCTACAGAAGATTTGGGAATCGAAAATTAGAGGATAACTGGATTATTAGTAACAAACAACAGATCTCCTTTGATGAAATGAACGGGGAATCTGATGATTCCGACTCGATTCCAGAACTTGATGAAGAGGGAAATGTGATTGTTAAACGAGAAACCGATCCCAAAAAACCCGCATTTTACACTCAGGATTTACCCCTTACACCAGGTGCTGTGGATACATCAAACTTAAAAATAGCAAACGCTATGTATAAAGCAGGTATCATATACAACGATCTCTTAAGAGATGAAAAAAGATCCGTAGAGATGTTCGATCAATTGATTCAGAGATTTCCCAATAGCCAGCTTATACCACCATCATGTTATCTGGTTTATTTGATTTATTTCAAAAAAGATCCCCCAAAGAGTGAACCATATAAAAACATCATCTTAACACGTTTCCCTGAATCTGACTATGCTAAATTGATTTTAGATCCTGATTACTACAAGAAAATTGCAGAAAAAATCAATGAAATGGAGAAAAAATATGCCTCCGCTTATGATGCATATAACAAAAAACTATGGCAAAGAACCGTTCAGTTGGCTGATGAATCCATTCCAAATTGTGATCAAAATGTGGTCTTAAAGTCAAAATTTGAATATATCCGTGCTGTTTCCATTGGACAAATACTTGGGGAAGATTCTCTGAAAACGGCTCTAGCCTCCATTATCATCAAATATCCGGAAACTGAAATTGCACAACTGGCACAACTCCATTTATCTACATTTCCAGACTATGGTACTGTAATGGCCAATGCCGGCGATTCATTATCGATCCAAAAAATAAAGGAACAGAATGCCCTTAATGAATCTCCATTCAGTTTCTTGCCTAATGAACAACATTATAT
>JAEWUL010000234.1 GCA_023459435.1 Bacteroidota bacterium | reverse complement strand
AACTGGTTAAATATTTCCTTCTATTCTTTTCACTACAGTTTTTCTTTTCCTATCTCCCCAGAGTTATCATCACTACGATCGTAAACCACAGAATCTCTAAAGGGATTATTGGTTTTAACACCATCATTGTCGGAAGTGATCAGATTGCACTTCAAACCTATCTTAACATTATTAAACAAGATAAATCTATAGAAAAATATATTGTTGGCTACGTCACAATTCCCGAAGAAACTGATCAGTCATTATCCTCTAAACTTCCATGTCTTGGTAAAATGGAGGATTTAACTGAACTTATTCAAACTTATCATATTGATGAACTGATTATTGCGATTCAAAACGGTAAAAGAAAATATATTGAAACAATCATCTCAAATGTGGGATATACCCGAAATCTGGTTCTTAAAATTATCCCTCAAACTCAGGATTTTATTTTAGGTAACGTTCGAACATTTAATGTATTACAAGAACCCTTAATCACAATTTCCCATGAAAAACTAACCCCATGGCAACAATCCTTAAAACGTGCCACTGATATTGTCTTTTCTGCAATCGCCATTTTTTTATTGTCTCCTCTTTACCTTTTTTTAATTATTGGTGTGAAAACTACTTCCAAAGGGCCCATCTTTTATACACAGGAACGTGTTGGATTACTCGGAAAACCTTTTAAAATCATCAAATTCAGATCCATGATCGTGAATGCAGAACAAGGGACTCCCATGTTGTCGAGCAAATCAGATTCCAGAATCACTACCTTTGGGAAATTTATGAGAAAATCTCGTCTGGATGAGATCCCTCAGTTTTTTAATGTTCTGAAAGGGGATATGTCACTGGTTGGTCCAAGACCGGAAAGACAATATTATATCGATCAAATCATTAAAGTAGCTCCCTATTACAAACTTTTATTAACCATAAAACCGGGAATGACCTCCTGGGGACAGGTTAAATTTGGTTATGCTGAAAATATTGATGAAATGGTGGAACGTCTGAAATGGGATATCCTTTATCTGGATAACATGTCCCTCCAAATGGATTTCAAAATATTGATATATACCGTTTTAATCGTACTAAAAGGTTCAGGAAAATAGTTATTTTTTGACTACAACTTTTTTCAAAATCACCTCCCCTTTTATTTCTATTCTGACAAAATAGATACTTGATGTCAAATCTTTTAGATCTATTGTTGTTTGACTTTCATACGTTATTTCAGTTTTTAAAACATCCCCTTTCATAGAAATAATAGAGATCCTTTTTTCCATTTCCGAAAGTGAACTAAAATCAATTTTCATATAATCCTTGGAAGGATTCGGATAAATCGAAATACTGGCATCATAATCTGTTTCTGAGACGCCATAATTATTAGGGACTAATGAGACATCCTGAATAACCCTATCACCATTCTGAACAGTTACAAATAGTGTTTTTGACCTATATCCGGGGGAGCTGAATGTTACATTGTAACTCCCTGATTGTATAGGTCGGTAATACTTTCCGGAAGGTAAAAAAGAATAGACACACGACTGATTATTGTCATGCGATGAAATAAAAACCAATGCTTCTAAAGGATTTTGTGTAAGTGAATCTGTAATCAAACCACTAATCCCTAATGAAGATTGATATATATAATCCAATAACGATCTGTTGAGATAATTCCAATAGTTCGGCAAATTGGTAGAATTGGTCTGTTTCTGTAAAGAGATCTCAATAGTGACATCGCGACACTGATGATAATAATTCAGACAATCCAATTTGGATCCGGTTACTACATACCAATCTCCTCCGTTAGTTACTCCACCTTCATCATCAAAATAAGTGGAAGGTGCGTAAACTCTTATGGTATCTAAAAATTTATTTCCGATCTGTATCCACCAATCTTGGTCAGGATGCTCAAATTGTGATGAAGTGTAACTATCCCATGCATAATTGTATAACTCAGCTCCCCCATGAAAGTTTGCTGCCATCGTGATCTTTTTCTCTTCAATAAATTGCAACATGGAGGTTATTTCACTGATTGAAACATTAGGTTGTGTGGCATATCCAACTATAGGATAAGATCTGTTTAAATCATAACCCGCTGCATTGGAACGTACTGAACCAGATACTGTTGTATTGCTAATTGGAAATGTTCCATCCGGATTTTCTAAAGGACATATATACAAATCTACATGATCTAAAATTCTTTTTACCAATGTATCTGACTGATTATTAAGAATATAATCTATCAAGCGTAACATCAAAACATAGCCACAAATTTCATCACCATGCATACTTGAGGAATATAAAAAAGCAGGTTTATTTTGTGATGTTCCCAAAGTAGTGGATATCCTGGCTGCCAGAATCTTATGATTTAAAGTAGTATTGGCCAAAATAGTATCAATTTTACAAAGTTCAGGAAAGTTGGTTTGAAAATTATTCATCATCTGGAGATATACAGAATAGGTAGGATATCTATTCCATGATCCCATCTGATCTACGGTCGTGGCCATAGTTAACGCTGGTTTTGGCTCTGATATTGATAAAGAATTGGAATCAATAGTATAAGGAATCTCTTTTTCCATAAATAGATCTACATATACTTTAGTCATCCAAATTTTTACATAATATTGATCACCATTTCTGGTAACATCCCCCCTCTCTATAGAAAAATCATTCATCAGATCTTGAACTTCCTTTTTGGAATTAACTGTTACATTCAAAAAGACACCCGGCAATTGTTCAACAACTCTTTTAAGATCATGATTGTTTTGAGTGATTCCAACAAAAACAAAAAAAATCAGGAATAGGAAAAGAAAAACACGTTTCATTTATGATTTAATTATAGTTTTTATATATTGAAACAATGAATCAGAAACGGGAGTAAGAGGGAGCCTGAGGTTATTCTGAATTTTATTTTGCAAGGTAAGAAAAGCTTTAATTCCGGAAGGGCTACACTCTTTAAAACAAGCCTGAGTAATATCCAGCATCTCTTCATGAATCATTCTGGCTTTTTGAAAATCACCATCCATTGCATAATGTACCATATCCGAAATCTCTTTTGGATAGGCATTTGCAACAACTGATATCAAACCACTAATCCCAACAGCCATAAGTGGCAAAGTTACTGCATCATCACCAGAGATTACAATGAAATCTTTTGGTTTATGTTTCAGAATTTTCATGATCTGATTCATATTTCCGGAAGCTTCTTTTACACCAATAATATTCGGTAGTTCAGCTAATCTTAAAGTGGTCTCAGGTTCAAGATTACAACTGGTCCTGGATTTTACAGTATACAGAATAATGGGTAATGGAGCTAGTTCTGAAATTGCTTTATAGTGCTGATATAAACCCTCCTGTGATGGCTTGTTATAATATGGAGTTACAGAAAGAATTCCATCTATTCCGGTAAAATCAGTATCTTTAATGTGTTCTAAAACCTCCATTGTAGAATTACCTCCAATTCCTAAAATAATGGGAACTCTCTCATTAGCTACTTTTACAACAGTACGGACAATCTGATCTTTTTCCAAAGGGAATAAGGTTGGAGTTTCTGCTGTTGTTCCCATCAGAACCAGGTAATCCACTCCATTTTCAATAAGATGATCGGTGAGTCGTTTCAGACTGTCAAAATCAATTTGACCATTATCTAAAAATGGAGTAACCATGGCTACTCCAACGCCTTTTAATGCTTCCTTTAAAATCATTCGCCGGTAAGTTTTTTAGTATAGTAATGAATATGCTTTAATAATTCAATTTTATCATCCATTTGTTCTGAATCGATAAATAGATCATACAAATGTTGAGATTCTTTAACAGTTCCCACAATAAATCTGGCATGTGACTGTTGAAGTATAAAATGATTAGGGTGGTAGGATCTGGAGTTTAAATCGATCAACATGTCAAAATCTTTTGACAAGAAATCTTTCATCTGCACAAAATCGGGTTTACCGAACCAATTGAGATGTTTATTACAAAAATAATCTGCCGTAAGCTGTTGTAAACAATAATAAGGAACAAGCTTTTGATTGATATAGCACATCAACCAAACAGTTTTTGGATAACTTTGTAGTTTTGTAAAAATAGAATAAATATGTTTGTAAGAATCTTCATCGGTCACTTCTGCAATGACTCCTATCGTTTTGGCTTGATCAAGAGAGACTATCTTTTTATTTCTTAATACTTTATGTGCATTAAGATAATTCTGAAGATATTTATTTTTGACTACATTTAATAAATTCATAATTTTTAATTGGAATTTACAAAAATATATAAAAATGTATTCATATTTTCAAATCGTTTAAAAAAAAATTCTATTTTTGTAGTCTTAATTTTAAATCATTTCAAAATGAGCAAAAAAATCTCCCTATTGATCGTTTTATTGTCACTGATTCTTTTTGGTTGTGAAAAATTTGTACCAGCAGAATTACACATGACTGCACTGTATGATCCTATCACTCAAATTGTAACGTGTAAAGTCACTATAACCGATAATGGCGGATGTACCAATTTTACCGAACAGGGTGGGATCTTCAGTTTAAACGAAACCCCATCCCATTTAGATCAATATTCAACGGTAGAGATTGTTGAAAAAAACTCTAAAGAGATGACTTTTGTTTATGAAACAAGACTACCCCAGTTGGATGTTACCTATTATTTGAGAGCCTATGTAAAAACTAATGCTGGTACCGGTTATAGTAATATCATTGCAATAGAAACTTTTAACAAATAGTTACTTTTACTTTCCCCAATTATCTCTGTCCAGACTTCTGAAATTGATCGCTTCTGATAGGTGTTCAATCTCGATATCCTTGCATTGATCCAGGTCAGCTATTGTTCGGGCTACCCTTAAAATACGATCATAAGCTCTGGCAGATAAACCTAACTTTTCCATTGCTGTTTTGAGCAATTCCTGACCTGCATCTGTAATGACACAAAACTTACGTACCAGCTTGGAACTCATCTGAGCATTGCAATACACATTCTGAAATGCATAAAACCGATCTTTTTGCATCTCCCTGGCAGCAACAACCCGCTGTCTGATCTTTTCACTTTTCTCTACAGGTGCTTTGGATGCAAGCTCTTCATGTGATACCGGTATCACTTCCACATGTATGTCAATCCGATCCATTAATGGTCCGGATACTTTATTCAAATATTTCTGTACAACACCTAATCCACAACTACACTCAATTTTGGGATGATTATAATTACCACATGGACAAGGATTCATGGCAGCAATAAACATAAATGAGGCTGGAAATTCAACAGAATATTTTGATCTTGAAATCGTTACAAAACGATCTTCTAACGGTTGCCGCATCACCTCCAGAACCGTTCTCTTAAACTCAGGCAGTTCATCCAGAAACAACACCCCATTATGAGCCAGTGATATCTCACCCGGCTGCGGATGAGTCCCCCCTCCGACTAAGGCTACATCCGAAATGGTATGGTGTGGAGCACGAAATGGACGTACAGAAATTAATGAAGAGTATCTGCTGAGTTTTCCCGCTACAGAATGGATTTTTGTCGTTTCCAATGCTTCGGTTAATGTTAATGGGGGCAATATGGATGGCAGTCTTTTCGCCAACATCGTCTTTCCCGATCCCGGAGGTCCAATCAAAATCACATTATGGCCCCCACCTGCTGCAATCTCTAGTGCTCTCTTGATATTTTCCTGCCCCTTTACATCTGAAAAATCAAATTCATATTCATTTAAACTCTCCTGAAACTCTTTCCGTGTATCTACAACGGTTCTGTGTATCGGAATGTTATCATTGAAAAAATCGATCACTTGCTTGATATTATCTACTCCTAATACTTCAATATCTGAAACAATTGCGGCTTCTCTTGCGTTCTGAATCGGTAAAATGACTCCTTTCTTCCCTTTTTTCTTCGCTTCAATGGCAACAGGAAGCGCTCCTTTGATGGGTTGTAATGTCCCATCTAAAGATAATTCCCCCATAATATAATAATCCTCAACCATTTCAGATCCCGAGATTTGCTCCGATGCTATCAAAATACCAATTGCTAACGTTAAATCATAAGCAGATCCCTCCTTTCGAATATCTGCAGGTGCCATATTGATCACAATCTTTTTACCCGGAATTTTATATCCATAACATTTTAAGGCAGTGTCTACTCTCTGCTGACTCTCCTTCACCGCACTGTCAGGCAAGCCTACCAGACAGAAGTTTACTCCCAATTCAACACTCACTTCTATTGTAATGGGTATGGC